>JAMPXR010000271.1 GCA_023701085.1 Ramlibacter sp.
AGCGGAATTCTTCGGCGCCAGGAAGGGGTCGTACACCGGCGCCAGCCAGGACCGCGAGGGCTACTTCCAGGCCGCGCGCGGCGGCACGCTGTTCCTCGACGAGATCGGCGACCTGCCGGTGGCCATGCAGTCGAAGCTGCTGCGTGCGATCCAGGAGCGGCAGGTGCGCGCGCTCGGCTCGACGCAGGAGGACGCGGTGGACGTGCGCATCGTCAGCGCCACCCACAAGGACCTGGTGGCCGAAGTCGGCGCCGCGCGCTTCCGGCAGGACCTGTACTACCGCCTGAACGTGATCGAGATCATGGTGCCGCCGCTGCGCGAGCGGCGCGAAGACCTGCCCTCGCTGTGCCGGGCCCTGTTGACCCGCATCGCGCAGGAATCGGGCATGCCGTGTCCCGTGCTCTCGCCCGCCGTGATCGAGCAGCTGTGCGCGCATCCGCTGTGCGGCAACGTGCGCGAACTGGAAAACCTGCTGCACCGCGCCGTGGCCCTGAGCGATGGCGAGCAACTGCAGGTCGACTTCGCGCCGGCGCCGGCGCTTCCCGCCACGGCGCGGGAGCCCGGGCCGGCCGGCGCGCTGCCCGACCCGGTGCCCGCCGACCTGCAGGCCTGGCTGGACCAGCAGGAGCGCGAGATCATCGTCAAGGCCCTGAACGACAGCGGATTCAACCGCACCGCCGCCGCCCAGCGGCTGGGCCTGAGCCTGCGGCAGATGCGCTATCGCATCGCCCGGCTGGCGATCGCCACGCCCAACGGCGAAGAGCCCAATGACGAACCGCTCTGAGGGCGCCGCGGCCGCGCTCTGGGAGGACGGGTGGTATCGCTTCGCGCGCCGGCTCGCGTCGCCGAATTTCGGCGCGCGCCCGGACAGCGCCGTGATCGACCTGATCGTCGTGCACTCCATCAGCCTGCCGCCCGGCCGCTTCGGCGGTGACGAGGTGCAGCGGCTGTTCACCAACACGCTGGCCTGGGACGCCCACCCCTACTTCAAGTCCATCGAGGGCCTGGCGGTGTCGGCGCACTTCTACATCCGGCGCGGCGGCGAACTCTGGCAGTTCGTCAGCTGCGCGGACCGTGCCTGGCACGCCGGCGCCTCGCACTACCGCGGGCGCGCCGACTGCAACGACGACTCGATCGGCGTCGAGCTCGAGGGCATCGAAGGCGGCGCGTTCGAGCACGCGCAGTACGAGGCCTTGTCGGGCCTGTGCGCCGCGATCGCGCAGCACTACCCGATCCGTCACATCGCGGGGCACGAACACATCGCGCCGGGCCGCAAATGCGATCCCGGCGCGGGCTTCCAGTGGAGCCTGTTGCGGCGCAGCCTGGCCTGGCCCGCGCACTGCTTTCCCGCCTGAGCGCGCGTGGCGGCGGGCTCCGCGCGCGGCCGCGACCTGCACCTTGCTGCATCGGGGAATACACCACATCTAGTGGCTTGAAAGCATGTGGCACACTATATATAGTGTTCCTCGTGAACCGCCTTCCCTGATCAACCCAGCCTGCCGGCGCGCCGCGCGTTCCCCGGCAGCCCACCACCCATCGTGAAGAGAGCAAGCATGCAGATCACTTTGAACGCGCCGTCGATTCCCATCCCCACTGCGGGCGCGGACCGCGCCGGCGAGGCGCCCGGCGGCAGCGCCAATCCCCTGGCGCACTACCAGATCATCCGCCGCAACGGCGCCGTGGTGCCGTTCGAGCCGAACAAGATCGCGGTCGCGATGATGAAGGCGTTTCTGGCGGTACATGGCGCGCAGGGCGCCGCGTCGGCCAGCGTTCGCGAAACGGTGGACAGCCTGACGCAGGCGGTGATCCGCGCGCTGGTGCGCTCGCGCCCCGGCGGCGGCACGTTCCACATCGAGGACGTGCAGGACCAGGTGGAACTGGGCCTGATGCGGGGCGGCCACCACGAGATCGCGCGCGCCTACGTGCTCTACCGCGAGCGCCGCGCGCAGGAGCGCGCATCGCAGGCCGCGCAGCAGGCGCCGGCGCCGTCCACGCTCCATGTGACGGACGGCGGGCAGCGCGTCCCGCTGGACCCCGGCAAACTCAAGGCGCTGATCGAATCGGCCTGCCAGGGCCTGGACGGCGACGTCAGGCCGGACCCGATCCTGGCCGAGACGATGCGCAACCTGTACGACGGCGTCCCCATGGACGAGGTCTACAAGGCTTCGATCCTGGCGGCGCGCACGCTGATCGAAAAGGACCCCGACTACAGCTACGTGACAGCGCGCCTGCTTTTGCACACCATCTTCAAGGAAGTGCTGCAGCGCGACCTGCCGCCCTCGGAGATGGCGCAAAGCTACGCCGACTACTTCCCGGCCTTCATCCGCAAGGGGGTGGACGCCGAACTGCTGGACGAAAAGCTGCTCCAGTACGACCTGAAGCGGCTGGGCGCCGCGCTGGACGCCGCGCGCGACCTGAAGTTCGACTACCTCGGGCTGCAGACGCTGTACGACCGGTACTTCCTGCACGTGCGCAAGACCCGCATCGAGCTGCCCCAGGCGTTCTTCATGCGGGTGGCGATGGGCCTGGCGCTGGGTGAGGTCGACCGCGAAGCGCGCGCGATCGAGTTCTACGAGGTGCTGTCGAGCTTCGATTTCATGTCGAGCACGCCCACCCTGTTCAACAGCGGCACGCTGCGGCCGCAGCTGTCCTCCTGCTACCTGACCACGGTGCCCGACCACCTGGAGGGCATCTACGAATCCATCAAGGAAAACGCGCTGCTGTCCAAGTTCGCGGGCGGACTGGGCAACGACTGGACGCGCGTGCGCGCGCTGGGTTCACACATCAAGGGCACGAACGGCGAATCGCAGGGCGTGGTGCCCTTCCTCAAGGTGGTCAACGACACGGCGGTGGCGGTCAACCAGGGCGGCAAGCGCAAGGGCGCCGTCTGCACCTACCTGGAATCGTGGCACCTGGACATCGAGGAGTTCCTGGAGCTGCGCAAGAACACCGGCGACGACCGCCGCCGCACCCACGACATGAACACGGCCAACTGGATTCCCGACCTGTTCATGCGCCGGGTCCTGGAAAAGGGCGAGTGGACCCTGTTCTCGCCCTCCAGCGTGCCCGACCTGCACGACAAGTTCGGCGTCGAATTCGAGAATGCCTATGTCGCCTATGAGGACCAGGCGCGCCGCGGCGAGATCAGGCCCAGCCGCACGGTGCAGGCCACCGACCTGTGGCGCAAGATGCTCAGCATGCTGTTCGAGACCGGCCATCCCTGGATCACCTTCAAGGATGCCTGCAACCTGCGCTCGCCCCAGCAGCACGCGGGCGTGGTGCATTCGTCCAACCTGTGCACCGAGATCACGCTCAACACCAGCGACGAGGAAACCGCGGTCTGCAACCTGGGTTCGGTCAACCTCGTGAACCACCTCAAGGACGTGCCGGCGGGCAGCTCCAAGGTGCTGGACCAGGACAAGCTCAAGCGCACCATCGCGACGGCGATGCGCATGCTCGACAACGTGATCGACATCAATTACTACGCGGTCAGGAAGGCGCGCGACGCCAACCTGCGGCATCGACCCGTGGGCCTGGGCATCATGGGATTCCAGGACGCGCTCTATGAGCTGCGCATCCCCTACGCCAGCGCCGAGGCCGTGGCCTTCGCCGACCGTTCGATGGAGGCCGTCTGCTACCACGCCTACTGGGCCTCGACCGAGCTGGCGCGCGAGCGCGGCCGGTACTCGAGCTATCGCGGCTCCCTGTGGGACCAGGGCATCCTGCCGCCCGACACCCTGGACCTGCTGGAGCGCCAGCGCGGCGGACACGTGGAGGTGGATCGCTCCGCCTCGCTCGATTGGGAGGCGCTGCGCCGCAAGATCGTCCAGGACGGCATGCGCAACTCCAACTGCGTGGCGATCGCGCCCACGGCGACGATCTCCAACATCGTCGGGGTCGACGCCTCGATCGAGCCGTGCTTCGGCAACCTGTCCGTCAAGTCCAACCTGTCGGGCGAATTCACCGTGATCAACCACTACCTGGTGCGCGACCTGAAGCGCCTGGGCCTGTGGGACGAGGTCATGGTCATGGACCTGAAGCATTTCGACGGCTCGCTGCGCCCGATCGACCGGGTGCCGCAGGACGTGAAGGCGCTGTACGCCACGGCCTTCGAGATCGAACCCTCGTGGCTGGTGGAGGCCGCGGCGCGGCGCCAGAAATGGATCGATCAGGCCCAGTCGCTCAATATCTATATGGCGGGCGCCTCCGGCAAGAAGCTCGACGACACCTACAAGCTGGCGTGGCGGCGCGGCCTGAAGACGACCTACTACCTGCGCACCATCAGCGCCACGCACGCCGAGAAATCCACTGTCCAGTCGGGCCGCCTGAACGCGGTGGGTTCGGGTGCGGGCCACGGCACGGGCATGCTCGACGCAGCGGCGATCGCCGCGCACGCGCAGATCGAGCTCGCGCCCGCGCAGTCGCCCGCGCGCGCGGGAGCAGCGACGGACGCCGCGCCCGCGACCGACATCAAGTTCTGCGCGATCGACGATCCCGGCTGCGAGGCATGTCAGTGACGGCTGCTCGCCGCTTCATCGCGCGCAACGGCATTCAAGTGTCGGCGTTCTCCGACAG
>JAMPXR010000272.1 GCA_023701085.1 Ramlibacter sp.
GCGCTGGCGCGCGCCGAACTGCTGTTCGAGGGCGTGCCGGAAACGATGGACGCGAAGCGCGACGCGTTCACGCAGATCAACCTGCATTGCGCGGACCATGCCATCGTGACCTCGACCACCAGCAGCATCCTCGTGACGCAGCTGGCGCAGCTGGTGCGCCGACCCGAGCGGTTCCTGAACATGCACTGGCTCAACCCGGCCTACCTGATTCCGGTGGTCGAGCTCAGCACCCACGAGGGCACCGATCCCGCGGTGCTGCAGCGCACGCGCGAGCTGATGGAAGGCATCGGCAAGCTGCCGGTCGTCTGCGGTCCCACGCCGGGCTATATCGTGCCCCGTCTGCAGGCGCTGATCATGAACGAGGCCGCCCGCATGATCGAGGAGGGTGCCGCGACGGCGGCCGAGATCGACAAGGCGACGCGCTTCGGCCTCGGACTGCGCTTCGCCGCGATCGGGGTGGTGGAGTTCATCGACTTCGGTGGCTGCGACATCCTGCATCACGCCAGCCGCGAAATGAGCCAGTCCCTGGACCCCCAGCGTTTCGCGGCGCCCAGCGTGGTCGGCCGCATGGTCGAGCAGGGCCATCTGGGCGTGAAGACCGGCAGCGGCTTCTACGATTACAGCGGCCGCGATCTGGCCGCGTACCGCGGCGACGTGCTGGCCCGCACCCTGGGCATGCTGCGGCATGCCGGCCTGTGGCGGCCCCCGGCGGCGCAAACACTGCCCTGAAGGCGCTGCGTAGCCCTGCGGCCAAGCCCTTGCCGGGCACCCTGACCCTGGCTGCAAACAACAAAGCCTGAACGCCGGCCATCCGCCGCGGCCGGCCATGGTCGCGGTATGCCCAGCCATTCCAGCGAGCGCGAGCCACCGTCCGGTAGCGGCGAGACGCCTCCCGCGCCCGAGTTGCGCTAAATCAACAAAGTCTGTCGATCCGAGAATGCCCCAATTGACCCCTCAGGCCCCATGTATACAGTGTCCAGTACGCAAACAAAGGCGCGCACGCGCCTCAAGGTACGCCGTTGTCTCCGCCCCTGAAGCCCGTCAAGCGCCCGGTCGCCCTGGGCGAGCTGGTTTATGCCTCCCTGCAGACGCACCTGCGCAGCGGCGCGGTGGCGGCCGGCCAGCCGCTGCAGGAAGTGCAGCTGGCCGAAATGCTGGGAGTGTCGCGCACGCCCGTGCGCGAGGCCATGATGCGACTGGCCAGCGAAGGCCTGCTCAGCGCCGAAGGGCGCAGCTTCGTGGTGCCCGAGCTGACGCTGCAGGACGTGGAACACATCTACGAGGTGCGCTTTCTCATCGAGCCGGCGGCGCTGCGCGCCATCGCGGCGGCGGCGGCCGATGCGCAGGTGCGCGCGCCGGTGGACGCGGCGCTGGCCACGGCCGAAGCGGCGCACGAGGCCGGCGATGCGGCGACCTTTCGCAAGGCCGCGGCGGCCTTTCGGGCGGCCTGGCTGGCGCTGGTGCCCAATCCGCGGCTGGTGCGGGTGATCGAGCAGTACGCCGATCACATGCAGCACATCCGGGCCATGACGCTGGGCGACACGGAGGTGCGCTCCATCGTGCTGCACGGTTTGCAGCAGACGGCCGCGGCGCTGGCCAAGGGCGACGGCGAAGCCGCCGCGCTGGCCATGCAGGAGAACCTGCGGCAGGCCAGGATGGCCTTCATCGCCGCAGCGGGGCTGGACAACAAGGTGACATCATGAATTACAAGGCTGAAATTCCATACGGCGCCTACTGGAGCACGCCATTCGCGCGCTGGCAGGGCAGTTTCTCCAACCTGCACAGCCTGGAGTTCGCGGCCCATGTCGCGCGCGCCGAACTCGGGCGCCGCCGCCTGGACCCGGCGATCTTCGACCACGGCGTGCTCGGCTTTTCGGTGCCGCAGAAGCACTCTTTCTACGGCCTGCCCTGGGTCACCGGCCTGATTGGGGCCAAGGGCGTGGGCGGACCGACGCTGATGCAGGCCTGCGCCACCGGCGTGCGCACGCTGCTGGCGGCGGCGCAGGAGATCGAGGTCGGCTTGGCCAACACCGCGCTGGTCCTCAACTGCGACCGCACGTCCAACGGCCCGCACCTGTACTACCCCAATCCGCGCGGCCCCGGCGGCACCGGCATGGCCGAGGACTGGGTGATGGAAAACTTCGGCTGCGACCCGCTGGGCGGCCATTCGATGCTGACCACAGCCGAGAACGTCGCGAAGCGCCACGGATTCAGCACGGCCGAACAGCACGAGGTCGTGCTGCGCCGCGAGCAGCAGTACCGCGAGTCGCTGGCGGACGGCGCCGCCTTCCTCAAGCGCTTCATGACCCTGCCCTTCGAGGTGCCCGCGCCCGGCTACAAGAAAGTGGCGGGCAAGCTGGAGGGCGACGAAGGCGTGTCGAATTCGACGCCCGAAGGGTTGGCCGCGCTCAAGCCGGTGATGCCCGGCGGCACCGTCACCTTCGGCGGCCAGACCCACCCGGCCGACGGCAATGCGGCCATCGTGCTCACCACCCGCCAGGGCGCGCGCGAGCTCGCGACCGATCCCAAGATCGCGGTGCGCCTGCACGGCTTCGGCCAGGCGCGGGCCGAGCTCGCCTACATGCCCGAGGCGACGGTCCCTGCCGCGCAGCAGGCGCTTGCCCAAGCCGGCCGGCGCATCGACCAGATCGCCGCCATCAAGACGCACAACCCGTTCGCGATCAACGACCTGCTGTTCGCGCGTGCCACCGGCGTGGACTGGCGGACCATGAACAACCACGGCTGTTCCCTGGTGTGGGGCCACCCGCAGGCGCCCATGGGGACGCGCTCCGTCATCGAGCTGATCGAGGAACTCGTGCTGCGCGGCGGCGGCTTCGGCCTGTTCACCGGCTGCGCCGCGGGCGACACCTCGATGGCGGTCGTGCTCGAAGTGACAGACGCTTGAAATGGTCGCCATGGATGAATGGATCGAGCAGCACGCCCGCCGCACGCCGGCGAAGGCGGCGCTGCGGTTCGAGGGCCGGGACATCAGCTACGGTGAGCTGGCCGGCCGCATCGGCGCGATCGCCTCGGCGTTGGCCACCTATGGCGTGGAGCGGGGCGAGCGCGTCGCCTGGCTGGGGCTGAACAGTCCGGAGATGGTGGCGACGCTCTTCGCCTGCGCGCGCCTGGGTGCGATCTTCATGCCGCTGAACTGGCGCCTGGCCGCGCCGGAACACCGCGCGATGCTCCAGGCCTGCCCCCCGGCCCTGCTGATCGTCGACGAGAACTTCGCGCTCGCCACCGCCGACCAGCAGGTGGCGCCCGCGGCGACCACCTCGGTCGCCCTCGGATCGGCGGTGCCCGCGGACTGGCTGGGCTGGAACGATCTCCTGGCCGGCGCGAACGGCGCCGCCGTCGGGACGCCGGGCGAACTCCCGGCGGACACCACCGTGCTGCTTTGCTACACCTCGGGCTCCACCGGCCGGCCCAAGGGCGCGCTGCTGAGCCAGCGGGCGCTCGCCTGCAATGCGGACAACAGCACCGAGATGCACGCGCTCAGCGCTGAAGACCGGGTGCTGACGACCTTGCCGCTGTTCCATGTCGGCGGGCTGAACATCCAGACCCTGCCCGCGCTGCGCGCCGGCTGCACGGTGTCGCTGCACCCGAAGTTCGACCCCGATGCCACGTTCGACGCCCTCGAGCGGGACCGCATCACGCTCACCGTCCTGGTGCCGGCGCAACTGGACGCGATGCTGACGCACCCGCGCTGGGCCAGCGCCGATCTGTCCTCGCTGCGCATGATCACAACCGGCTCGACGCTGGTGCCCATGCGCATCATCCGCGCCGTGCACGAGCGCGGGCTGCCGCTGGTGCAGGTGTGGGGCGCGACCGAGACTTCGCCGATCGCGGCCTGCCAGCACGCCGACGAGGCGTTTGCCAAGGCCGGCTCCACCGGGCGCGCGGCGCGCCACTGCGAGCTGCGCGTGGTGGGCCTGGACGGTGAGGCGGCGGCGCCCGGCGTGCCCGGCGAGGTCTGGGTGCGCGGCGCCAACGTGATGAGCGGCTATTGGGACGACCCCGACGCCAGCGCGCGGGCGCTGGCCGGCGGCTGGTTCCACTCGGGGGACCTGGGTCACCTGGACGGGGACGGCTTCCTGACCATCGACGGCCGCCTCAAGGACATGATCATCAGCGGCGGCGAGAACATCAGCCCGGCCGAGGTGGAGGGCGTGCTGCTCGATTGCCCCGACGTGGCCGAGGCCGCCGTGGTCGGCCGGCCCGACGCGCGCTGGGGCGAAGTCGTGGTCGCGGTCGTCGTGCCGGCCGGCGGCGCGACCATCGAGCCGGCGCGCGTGCTCGCGCTGTTCGAAGGCCGGCTGGCCCGATTCAAGCACCCCAAGGACGTGCTGGTGGTGGACGCCCTGCCGCGCACCGCCATCGGCAAGATCAGCAAGGAAGCCGTGCGCGGCATGGTCGCGAGCCTGGCTGGCGCCGCCGCCGACAACGAGGAGCGAATCGCATGACGCTGAAGATCGGAATCGACGTGGGGGGCACCTTCACCGACTTCGTGCTGGCGCGCGACGGCGAGCCGCCGCGCATCTACAAGACCCTGTCCACCCCGGCC
>JAMPXR010000002.1 GCA_023701085.1 Ramlibacter sp.
GACTGGGACGCCATCCTGGCGGAGATGAAGACCATCAAGATCTCGCTCAAGGCCAATCCGCGCAACAACGCGCTGGGCTTCGTGTTCCACAAGCAGGGCGGCAACCTGCTCAAGACCAAGTCCGACATCGAGCACGACGTGCGCGTGCTGCTGGGCGGCATGGCCAACGAGGAACTGTTCTTCGGCGAGGACGGGACCACCAACGGCGCGCACAACGACATCACGCGCGTGACGCGGCTGCTGCACCATGCCGTCGCGGAGATGGGCATGTACCGCAAGACGCGGCTCAATTTCGGCGCGCTGGCCAGCGATGGCCATGGCGGCCGGCACCTCGACGAGGAAACCCGCGGCATCATGGAACTGCAGAGCGAGCGGCTCTACGGCGAGACCAAGGCGCTGCTGGCGCGCCTGAAGCCGCTGACCGAACACCTCGCGGGCAAGCTGATGGACAAGAGCGAGATGAGCCTGGCCGAAGCGCTGTTCGAAATCCGCAGCTTCGAGGCGGCCTGCTACGAATTCAGCAGCCGCGCCGGACTGGCCAACCCGGTCTGAACCCCGGCGCGCGCGGCGCTTACTTGGCCGCCGGCTTGGCGGGCGCGCGCGAAGCCGCGGCGGCCGGCGGCGCGGCGGTGACGCCCAGGCGCTTGGCCACGGTCTGCTCGAGCGAGCGCACCTTCGGCTCGATCACACCGCGGGTGTCGGCCACCACCTTGTCGATCAGGACCTTCTGCATCTCGTCGCCCATTTGCCGGAACTTGCCGTACACCGGCGATTCGATGATGGACAGGACCTGCTTGAGTTCATCTTCGGTGAATTTTTCCTCCAGCAGCGCTCCGATCGTGCTGGGCGCGAGCTTCACGGCCCGGTCGCGCACCAGGGGGAAGGCGTCGTCCACATACTTCTGGATGTCGGCGCGGATTTCCTTGGCCACCGCTTCCTGCTTGTCTTTCGCCACGCGTGCCGGCAGGGCGTTCGCGGCATTGCCCATCAATTCGACGGCAGGCTGCTCGACCAAGCCGCGCGCCGTGGCTTCGATGCCGGATTGCTGGGCCTTGAGGATTTTGGCGACCAGCTCCTTCTTGGCGGGGGAGGGCTGAGCTTGCGCCGCCGCGGCGGCCGTGAAGAGGATGGCGAGGAGCAGGGTTTTCTTGAGCATGGGCGATCTTAAACGCCCAGCTCCCGCCGACGGGACGCGCGCCACGCTTCACGCACACGATCTCCCACGATCGGTAACGCCCGTGACCGCGCGTAAGCCACGGCGATGCTCATGGGCAGTTCAGGACGCCGGCCTGCAGCGTGCACAGCCCGTTCGGGCCGATCAGCAAGGGGCCCATGCTGTTGAGCCGGCGGCCCTCGCTGTCCCAGCAGCCCGCCGGGTCGCATGTGGTGATGGTGGGCGCGCGCGGGATCGCAAGCGGCGGTGGCGGCACGGCCGCGGCGGGCGGCTGCGCCTGCGCGGGGCGGGGACCGATGACGGCGGGCGGCACGGCCCGCGGCGGATCGGGCGCGCCCGAGCGGCTCCGGCTGCCGCTGCCGGAACCCAGGCAGGCCTCGCCAGCGCGTCGGCGTGCCTGCGCCATCCGCGACGCATCGGCCTGCCGGTTGTGGACGGCTTCGTCGATCGCCTTGTCCAGTTGCGCGCGTGCCGCCGTGCATTCTGGCGAGCTCAGCGGATCGGACGCCGCTGCCGCTGCGGCGGCGGCCGTGGCCGTCGCGACGGCGAGCAGGGCGCAAGCCATGTCGCGGATCATGGACATTGGAGCGGCGTGCGCGGATCCGGTTTCACTGTCACGGCCTCGTCCGACAAGGCTTTCGCCCAGGCTTGCCTAAGCTGGGCTCGATCCCTGGAGGAACGAGCCATGACATCCCGCCGCGACACCAGTCCCACCCGCGCCAAGCTGGGCGATCGACCCACCTCTTCGGTTCCGGCATCCAGGGACATCGGCGAGAACAGCGCCAGCGAACTGGTCGAGTCGCCGCTTCAACCGGGCCACGATCCGCTCGATCCGCACGACTTCGCGGATGGCGGGGGCAGCGGCGGCGCCGAGGCATTCCGCCGCTCCAGGGTGAAGCCGGACCGGTGACGATGTTCGAGGCGCGCCGTCCCCGGGCGCCCGCGGCAAGATCCGGCCCGGCGTCGCGAAACGGCGGTGCCGCAAACCCGCTTGCGCGATGATGCGCACATGAAGGTCGCCACCTTCAACGTCAACGGCATCAAGGCCAGGCTGCCCAAGCTGCTGCAATGGCTGGAACGCGAGCAGCCCGACGTGGCCTGCCTGCAGGAACTCAAGGCCCTGGACGGCATGTTTCCGCACCAGGTCTTGCGCGATGCGGGCTACCGGTCGGTATGGAGGGGGCAGCGCTCGTGGAACGGTGTGGCGATTCTCGCGCGCGGTGCGGACCTGGTGGAAGTGCGCCGCGAGCTGCCCGGGGACCCCAGCGACGACCACAGCCGGTACCTCGAGGCGGCCGTGGGTGGCGTCATCGTGGCCTGCCTGTACCTGCCCAACGGCAACCCGCAACCGGGCCCCAAGTTCAACTACAAGCTCGCCTGGTTCGAACGCATCATCGAACATGCGGCGGGCCTTTACGGCTGCGGCCATCCCGTCGTGATGGCCGGCGATTACAACGTGGTCCCCACCGATTTCGACATCTACGACCCGCGCTCCTGGCGCAAGGACGCGCTGCTGCAGCCGGAAAGCCGCGAGTGCTACCAGCGGCTGCTCGGGCCGGGGTGGATCGATTCGATCCGCCATCTGCATCCCGACGTGCCTGTCTTCACGTTCTGGGATTACTTTCGCAAGCACTGGGAGCGCGACGCGGGGCTGCGCATCGACCACCTTCTGCTCAATGCGCCGCTCGCCCGCTGCTTGACGGGCGCCGGTGTGGATCGCTGGGTGCGCGCGCAGGAGCACGCGAGCGACCATGCGCCCGCCTGGGTGGAACTGGACCTGTCCAGGCTGCCCGGGAAGGCCGCCGCCCGGCGCAGGGTGCCCTGAGCATGCCGGCCGCAGCGCGCTCGCTTGCGGATGACCTATATTGAAGAATGGCCTATCAACTCCACTACTGGCCCACCATCCAGGGACGCGGTGAATTCGTCCGGCTGGCGCTGGAAGCGGCGGGAGCGGCGTATGTGGACGTGGCGCGCGGCGACGAGCACCGCGGCCAGGGCATGCCCGCCATGGCGCGCTACCTGGACGATCCGTCCGTGGCCCGGCCGCCCTTCGCCTGCCCGTTCCTGGTGGATGGCCGGCGCGTGATCGGGCAGAGCGCGGCCATCCTGTTGTACCTCGGGCCCCGCCTGGGCCTTGCGGGCAAGAGTGAGGCGGACCGGTTATGGACCCACCAGATCCAGCTGACGATCGCCGACCTGGTGGCCGAGGTGCACGACATGCACCATCCGATCGCCAGCAGCCTCTATTACGAACAGCAGAAGCACGAAGCGGCGCGCCGCAGCGTCGATTTCCGCACGACGCGCCTGCCGAAGTTTCTGGCCTGGTTCGAAGCCGTGCTGCAGCGCAATCGCCGCAACGCCGGGCGCGGCATGCCGCGCCTGGTCGGCAGCCGCCTGAGCTATGCCGACCTTTCGCTGTTCCAGCTCGTTGAGGGCTTGCGCTACGCGCTGCCCAAGGCCGCCGGGAAGGCGTTGCGCAAGACCCCGCGGATCATCCAGGTGCGTGACGGCGTGGCCGCGCATGAACGCGTGGCGGCCTACCTGGCCAGCGATCGCCGGCTGCCGTTCAATGAAGAGGGAATATTCCGGCACTACCCGGAGCTCGACGGCTAGGCCGGAAATTTCACCGTAGTTTGTCGAAACGAGGTCGGCACCGCCCTTTGACGCGGCCAGTGTCGCAAAAAAAGGCCAAGCGAGCCTCGCTTGGCCTGTAAGCACCCGCGCACCGGTCAACTTCCCGGCGCACTGGCACGACGCCGTTATGACGCCTTGGAGAACTCTTGCTTCAACGCGAGCGGTCGACCGTCCAGAGGAAGTTGTGCAGCCTCTGGATGCGATAGTTCACCCTCATCGCGCGCCAGGCCGCCTTGGCGCGATGCGCCCACGTCGGGCGTGAACCTGCGTGAACCATCGACAGTTGGACGGGTGTCGTATACGCCGAGCTCGGCGACAGGAAAGCTGGCCGGGTCGAATAGGCTGAACAGGCTGAACGCGTCGCCCTGCGCATCCCAACGCACCTGACCGCTCATGTGCAGGCCCCAGCCCACCCGGCAACACCTTCTTTTTGTCTTCAGCGCCTGTCCACTCCGGCTTCGAGGCGTTCGTTTCTGGCGGCCGCCGCAAGCTGTGCAAGGATGTCGCTGCGCAAATCGCCCAGGAAGCGCCGGACATCCGCCGACAGTGCGCCGAACCCCGGCGTCTTTTCGCACGTGGCTTCATCCATGTAGAGGTCCCGGCGGATCTCGATCTGAATGCTTTGCCTTCCGCGAGCCGGCCGGCCGAAGCGGCGGACGATCTCGCCCCCCTCGTAGGGATGGTTGATGCTGGCGAGATAGCCTGCCTGGCGCCACCAGTTGGCCACCCAGCAAGTGAAGGCCGGGTCGGCGGTCACACCCTGGCCATCGCTGATGACCAGGTCGGGCCTCAGGTGCCCGGCATCCGAGTTCATCGCATTGCCCGTGCTCTTCATGGAATGGCAGTTCACGTGCCAGCTGCGGCCGTGGGTGGCAACGGCTCGGTCGATCAGCGCTTCGAGCTGCGCGTGGTACGGGTGATAGAAGCGGTCCAGCCGAGCGGCCACTTCGTGCGGCAGCAGTTTGCGCGAGTACATCGACACCCCCGGCAACGCATACCGGCGGATCAGCCCCATGCCACGGCGGCCCGCCGCGGATAGCTGCGTGAGCGTTGGCCAAGGGCTGGCCAGCATGTCCGGATCGATGTCCAGGGCCGAGCGGTTCGGGTCGATGTATGCGCGGTGGAAGTTCGCGCACAGCAGGTATCCTCCGACCGAAGGAACGTCACGCCACAGCTCGTCCACGTGGGCGTCCCAGCTGCTGCGCAGCGCCGCTTGCGGCGCGATGCAGTCTGCGTCGGGCGGCAGCCGGGGACTGCTGTGCGGTGAGTCCACCACCAAGGGGATGGGCGCGTCCACGGTCGGTGCGCTGACCGTGAAGGAAGCGCTGTCCAGGTTGTTCATTGCGTTCCTGCCCCTGGGGCGTTGAGATGGCAGGCCGAAAGGTGCCCGGCGTCCACTTCGACCATGTCAGGTCGCACTTGCTTGCACACCGCCATCGCCTGGGGGCAACGCGGGTGGAAGGGACAACCGGAGGGCACGTTCAGCGGACTGGGCATCTCACCCTTGATCGGCCGGTAGGAGACCGGCTTGGCCTCGATGCGCGGAGCGTCCGCGATCAATGCCCGGGTGTAGGGATGGTTGGGACGCGCGAACAGCGCTTCGGCCGGAGCCACCTCGACCACACGCCCGAGGTACATGATGGCCACGCGGTCCGCCAGGTACTCCACCACGGCCAGGTTGTGGCTGATGAAGAGGTACGCGAGGTTGCGCTGTTCGCGCAGATGCTGGAACAGGTTGAGTACTTGCGCCTGGATGGAGACGTCGAGGGCCGACACGGCCTCGTCGCACACCACGAGGCTGGGCTCCAGTGCCAGGGCGCGCGCGATCGCGATCCGCTGCCGCTGGCCGCCCGAGAATTGGTGCGGGTACCTCGCCGCATAGCTGGCGTCCAGGCCTACCTGCAGCAGCAGCTGGGCGACGAACTCCGTCGTGTCCTTGCGGTTCACCAGCCCGTGGTACACCGCGCCCTCGCTGAGCAGCTGGTCCACCCGCATGCGTGGGTTGAGCGATCCGTACGGGTTCTGGAACACCATCTGCACGGTCTTGTGGATCTCCCGGGTGTCGTCCGCCACGCCATCGCCGGCGCGGACCTGTACCTTCCCGTCGCTGGGCGGCAGGATGCCGGCAGCGATGCGGCCAAAGGTCGATTTTCCGCAGCCGGACTCGCCCACCAGGCCGAGCACCTCGCCCTGCCGGATCGTGAGCGTCACGTCGTTCACGGCTTGAAGCCGTTTCGGTGCGCTGCCCAGCCCCATCGCAACCGCGGCGCGGCCGAGTATTCCTTGCGGCGGCCCGAACTGCTTGGACACGCCGATCGCTTCGAAGATGACGTCGTTCATTGTGCGAAGGGGTTGAAGCAGGCAAAGGCGCGGGCCGCGACCTGGGTGGTGGTGGGGACTTGCCCGCACAACGCGGTGGCCCGGGGGCACCGCGGCGCGAACGCGCACCCGGCCGGCAGGTTCGCCAGCGGCGGCGTGCTGCCGGGAATGGGCTTGAGCAGGTGGCCGCGCGAGCCGCTGCGCGGCAGCGAGTCGATCAGGCCGCGCGTGTAAGGGTGACGGGGATCGGCGATCACCTCGGCCACCGCCCCTCGTTCGACGATCCGTCCGGCATACATGACACAGACTTCGTCGGCGATGTCCTTGACCACACTCAAGTCGTGAGTGATCCAGACGAAAGCGGTGCCGCGTTCGGCCGCCAGCTTCTTGACCTGGTAGAGGATCTGCGCCTGGATCGTGACGTCCAGTGCCGTGGTCGGCTCGTCGGCGATGATGACATCGGGTTTGTTGATGATCGCATTAGCGATCGCCACCCGCTGGCGCATCCCGCCGGACAACTCGTGCGGGTATGCCTTCAGCCGTTCGTGCGGTGCCGGGATGCCCACCTCCTCCAGAGCCCGCAGAGCCAGCTCTCGGGCCTGCGACGCGGTCACGCGCGAATGCACCCGCACGGTTTCGGCCAGCTGGTCCCCGATGCGGATCACCGGGTTGAGCGCCATCATGGGGTCTTGCAGCACCATGGCGATGCGTTTGCCGCGGATGGCGTTCCAGGCCCGCTCGCCCTGGGCGGCGATGTTCTCGCCGCGCAGCCGGATTTCACCTCCAGCCACACGGCCAGGCCGGTCGATCAGGTTCATGACCGACAACGCGGTGACCGACTTGCCGCAGCCGGACTCGCCGACCAGCGCGAGGATTTCGCCCTCGCGCAGGGAAAACGAAACGTCGTTAACGGCGCGGGCATCGCCTTGCGGCGTGGGGAACACGGTCGTTAAATTCCTGACTTCGAGGATTTCCATGCCTAGACATCCAGCTTGGGGTTGAAGACCACACGGAGCCGGTCGCCGACGAGGTTGATGGTGGCCACCAGCAGCGCAAGTGCGATGCCCGGGAACACGCAGATCCAGTACTTGTTGGTCAGCATGTACTCGAAGCCATTGGAGATCAGCAGGCCCAGCGAAGGCTTGGTCTGCGGCAGGCCGATGCCCAGGAAGCTCATGGTGGCCTCGAGCGTGATCGCCTGCGCGGTCTGCAGCGTCCCGGTGACGATCAGCGCGCCCATGCAGTTGGGCAGCACATGGCGGAACATGATGCGGAAGGCCGGCAGCCCCTGGCCCATCGCGGCCTCCACGTACTCTTTCTGCCGCTCGACCATCGCGCTGCCCCGCACGTTGCGCGCGTAGTAGGCCCATTGCACGAGGATCAGCGCCAGCAGTGTCTTGTCGATGCCCTGGCCCAGCGACGCAAGCAGGATCAGCGCGATCAGGATGGCCGGCAGGCTCAGCTGCAGGTCGACGATGCGCATCAGGACCGCATCGGTCCGGCCTCCAAAGTGGGCAGCGATCAGGCCTACGGTGGTGCCGATTACCAGCGCGACCATCGCGCTGAGCACGCCGACGGCGATGCTGATGCGCAGGCCATACAGGATGGCACTGAACAGGTCGCGCCCGGCGCCGTCCGTTCCTAGTACATGCAGGTTGCCGGTCGTCTCACTGCGGGTCAGGGGCGGCAGCTCCGAATCGATCACGGACACCGTGGAGAGGTCGTAAGGGTCCTGCGGTGCGATCAGCGGGGCGGCCGCAGCCCCCAGTATCAGGATCATCAACAGCACGAGCGCTACGAATGCGACCTTGCTGGCCAGGAACTGGCGACGCAAGCGAACCCAGGGTGACTGGGGCGGGGGCACTGAGACGCCGGTTTCGGCGGCCATGCTGGGGGCGGCCTCAGCCGGCCCCAGGGGCAAGGTGGTGGTGTTCATCTGTTTCGGCTCACTTGAAACAAGGGGGCTCATGGCGGCTAGTGGCTGCGCACCCGCAGCCGCGGATCCAGCAACACGTAAAGGAAGTCCACGACCAGGTTGATGAAGACGATCAGCAGCACAGTGACCATCAGGTACGCCACCACGACGGGGCGGTCCAGCTGGAGGATGGAGTCGATGATCAGCTTGCCCATGCCGGGCCAGGCGAACACCGACTCGGTGACCACCGAGAACGCGATCAGGTGGCCGAACTCCAGGCCGACTGCGGTGGTGACGGGAATCATCACGTTCGGCGCGATGTGCCGCAGCAGCAGCCGCGCACCCGAGACGCCCTTGGCGCGTGCGAAGCGGATGTACTCCTGCTGCATCACGTCACGCGCGCCGGCCTCGGTGAGGCGAATCACCAACGCGATCTTGAACAAAGACAAGGTCAGCGCTGGCAGCAAGATGTGCTTGAGACCTTCCCACGTCATGAAGCTGAATGGAATGCCCAAGACATTCTCGGTCGGACCGCGTCCTCCCGATGGCAGCCAGCCGAGATTGACCGAAAACACCAGGATCAGGATCAATCCAATCCAGAAGGTGGGAATCGTGACGCCGGCGATCGAGAAGCCGTTGATCACCCTTTGTATCGAGGACTCAGGCTTGAGCCCGGAGATCAGGCCCAGCGGCACGCCGACCAGCACTGACATGAGAAGCGCAACGAGGGCCAGTTCAAGCGTCGCCGGCATGCGCTCGAACACCAGCGTCACCGCGGGCCGGTTGAAGACGAACGACCTACCGAGATCGCCCTCGAGCGCCTTCGCGACGAACACCAGATACTGCTCATGGATCGGACGGTCCAGCCCGAGGCTCTTGACCGCGTCATCGACCTCCTGTGGCGTTGCGTTCGGGCTGACCAGCAGCCTGACGGGGTCGCCAACCAAGTTGATGCCCACAAAGGCAATGGCAGACATGAGAGCCACCACGATCAGGCTTTGCGCTGCACGCCGCAGGAATGGTCCCAACATCCTTGTCCTCCTTGTCCGCCTGGCGTTATTTCTTCGGCACGGCAGGACCCGGACGTATCCCGGTGGCGAGGGTGAATCCGTCCGCCCTTGGCTTGACGGTGATCCCCTTGCGAGAGGCCCACGCCGCGGTCAGGAACTGGAGGGGCACGATGGCCACGTCGGCGATGGCCACCTTGGCCGCCGCTTGCTGGACTTCTTCGCGCTCCTTTTCCCTGAACAGGCTTGAAGCCTTATCGACCATCGCATCCAATTCCTTGCTGCTGTAGCGAGACCGGTTGTTCGCGCCGGTGCCTCGCTTCTTGTCGTGGGTCGCGGAAACGGTCATCAGCGGCTCAAGCGAATCGCCCGTGACGGCGCCGATACCCAGCATCCCCATGCTGAATTCGGGTTCTCCGTTCTTGCCGCCTGTGAGGGACCGTGACTGGAATACTGCGAACGGCAGTGTGTTGACCTCCGCCTTGATCCCAGCCTGGGAGAGCATCTGCCCCACGGCTTCGCAGACCTTGGCATCGTTCGGATACCTGTCATTGGAGCAGTGCAGTGCCAACTGGAACCCCTTCGGGTATCCAGCCTCTGCCAGCAGCTTTCGTGCTTGCGCTATGTCGGCCTTGGGAGGCAAGAGCGAGGTGACGTGCCCAAAGAACCCCGCCGGCACGTACTGACCCGCCGGAACCCCATCTCCCTTCATGACGTTCCTCGTGATTGCGTCGCGGTTGATTGCCAGGTTCACGGCCTGGCGCACGCGCAGATCGTGGAACGGGTTCTTGGAGAGGGGCTGACCGTCGGTTCCGGTCACGTAAGGCGAGACGTCGCGCTCCCGGTCCATCCACAGGTAGTTCATCATGTACGACGTCGTTGATGCGACATCGATGTTCCCGCTGGCGGCAAAGCGCTCTTTCAAGGCGGACGGCGCTCCGTCGATCACGTCGACGGCGTTGGCGAGCAGTGCCGAGGCGCGCGCGGGATCCTTGGGGATGAAGTTGAAACTCACCTTCTCCCAGGGTTCCTTGCCGCCCCAGTAGGCGTCGTTGCGCGCAAGCACCACGCGCTGACCATGCAACCACTCCTGGAACTTGTAGGGTCCGGTGCCAAGCGCCGTGGCGGCCTTGGCAAACGATTCCTCGGTGGCATCGCGGGCGGCAAGGCGCGACACGATCGCGATCAGGCTAAGGTTGTCCGGCAGCGTTGGGCTCGGGCTCTTGGTCTTCACCAGGACGGTGGTCGCGTCGGTGATCTGGACGCTGTCGAGATCACGCAAGTATGAGCGGTAGGTGCGCGGACCCGTCAATCCCTTTGCTCGCTCCAAGGAGAACTTGACGTCTTCTGCAGTCAGGGGCGTGCCGTCGTGGAACTTCACACCGGGGCGAAGCTTGAATTCCCACCCACTTGTTCCCACGGCCTTCCAGGACGTGGCCAGCGAAGGGATGGGCCGCAGGTTCTCGTCCTGCGCGACGAGCGCGTCATAGACGTGAATCCAGACGTTCCGGTTTTGACCGTTCTGCACATGGGGGTCGGCAGAGGTCACCTCGGCCTTGAACCCGATTCGCAACTCCGCGGACTGCGCGGCCAGACAGAAGGTCACCACAAGGGCCGCAGCCCACGTCTTGCGAATGCTGTTTCTCAGTTTGAGCATCAATAACTCCGAATGGGGCGTCGCCCGTACTCATTGCCACACCGGGCGACCGACGGGCCGCCTTGCCTGTTCGCCACTTGCGGCGCCTCGCCAACACAAAGCAACCGGTGGTTCCAACGCCCCAACTTGTTCTTGACAAGACAAGTTGTTTCATGGTCTAGTTGTTTTGTTAGCTGACACAGTGTATCGCTGACAGAGACGGAAAACAAGAGGGTTATTTCCGGCAAACGAGAAGAGGCCGGCGGGCCGCGCGAAGGGCAGACAGGTCGCGGGCGCAGCTCAGGAGCTTCAGCCATCACCTTTAATCTGGAGGGAATTCGATGAGAAAACATGTTGTGAAACTCGTAGCGGCAGCGTGCGCCGGCGCTCCACTGCTGGCCATGGCACAGTCGTCATCCGTGACGATCTATGGTCGCCTGGACGCCAGCGTGGACGTGTCGAAGACCGGCTCAACCTCCTTGCACGAGATGCGGGACAACGCGTCTCGGCTGGGCTTTCGCGGCACGGAGGACCTGGGTGGCGGGCTACGCGCGGTGTTCGGTCTGGAATATGGGTTCGGGGCGGACACAGGTGCGCTGGGCACTCCAGCGTTTCGCAACTCATTTGTTGGACTGACCGGCGGCTTGGGCGCATTCGCCATGGGCCGCCTCGACTCCGCCAATCCTACCGGCTCGCCCATCTACTCGCTCATCACGCGCCACTCGGAGTTCGTGGTCCATGACGCCGGGGTCACGGCTGTTGGTACCGCGGTACTGAACGCCCGCAACCGTGTGAGCAATGCACTGGGCTACCAGTCACCGGCCCTGGGCAACTTTGTTTTCCGCGCCCGTTACTACCTCAACGGCACTGGGGTGGCCGAGACATCTGCCGGCCCCATCCGGGCCGAGGAAGACTTCAAGTCGGTCGATGTTTCGGTCAGCTATGGGGAGGGCAAAGGTCCGCTCGGCCTGGGCCTGGGCTACGGCAAGGACAGCCGCAACGGCGGCATCCCCGTCAACGGTTTCGAGGACAAGTGGATGGCCGTGGGCTCCTACGACTTCGGGGCCGTCAGGGCTTGGGCCATCGTCGGACAAGACAACTTCCGCGCAGGACCGGCGACCCGCAGCAAGGTGGGCATCCGCTACGTGGGAGCCTCTCTCGACCTGGGCGGCAGCAAGATCATCGGCAACTACAGCACCCGCGACGTGCAGTCAGACCGCCGAGGCGAACTGAAGAAGGTCTCGCTCGCCTACGCGCACCGCCTGAGCAAGCGCACAACGGCGTACGTGATCCTGGACCGCACGGATCGAAACAGCAACGTCAGCGGAGACGCCACCCGCACCATCAGTTTTGGAATGCAGCACAACTTCTGACGTTTGTCGGGCTGGGCCGTACGGCCCAGCCTCTCCCAACCCAATAGATCGGAGACCATCATGGCTCGCGCACTGGTTGAGGGCCTGACGAAGGCAGGACCGAATCCGTCTGCCGCCAAGCTTCGGCGCGCGCTGGACTCGACCACTCTGGACCTGGGCGGCTATCGATTGGCCTTTACTGCGAAGAACCACTCGGGGTCCGGGTTCGTGGACGTGGCAGTTCTCGACACCGACGGTAGAATGGTCCGCTAACCAGGAGCGGGCGCCCGGAAGTGCATGCGCATGCGGGAGGGGAATGGGCTACACCGTCGATTCAGTGGACGAAGCGTTGGGACTGTTGATGGTGGTAGCTCGCCATCCTGGCCTTGGGGTGACAGAGCTGTCCAAGAAGTCCGGGATCACCAAACCCAGGGCATTCAGGTTGCTCAGCACCCTTGAAGAACGTGGGTTCGTGCAGCGCCAGCAGGGCACCGCCAACTACCAACTGGGGAGCGCCTCGCTGGTCTTGGGCCTGACGGCCCTGGATCAGGTCAGCCTCGTTCGCCAAGGCTCGAAATACCTCGACAGCCTGGTTCAAAGATTCAACGAGAACGTTCAGTTGCGGGTGCTCGACGGCAAAGAATCGCTGTGCGTGGCACGGCGGGACTCCAGCCATGCACTCAGAATCCACTTGCCGATCGGCAGCAAACGCCCACTGCATGCCGGCGCTTCCGGCAAGGTGCTGCTGGCATTCGCCGACGAATCCTTCCAGGAGAAGATCCTGTCCATGCCGTTGTCAGGTTACACCAGATCAACGGTAACGAGCGCCGCAAGACTGGCGGAGGAGCTGGCGCGAGTACGTGCCGAGGGCGTTGCGACATCGGCGGGCGAGTTTGCCGACGGCGTCGTGTCGGTGGCCGTGCCGGTCTGGGATGGAAGCGGCAAGGTCGTCGCCGCACTGGGAATGTCGGTCCCCGTAGCGCGGGCGCCTGATGGTGGCGAGCGTTTCGTTCCAGAGCTTCGCAAAGCAGCGGACGACCTGTCTCGCGACCTTGGCCATCGTGCCGAATCGCAGGTAAGGCGTTGACCGGGTAACACCTGACCTGCGTTGGGCCGAGAAGGGGCTGTAGGCGAGGCGCGGAAACGGTCCTAACCGCTGAACCCACCGTCGTCCAGGAAGCGCTGCTCCTCGGGGGTGCTCGCGCGCCCGAGCACCACGTTGCGGTGCGGAAAGCGGCCGAAGCGCTCGATGATGTCGCGATGCATCTTCGCGTGGCGCAGGGCTTCGCCGCCCAACCCGGCGGCGAGCGTCACGGCCAGTTCCTGGTCGGCTCTCTCCTCCGAATGCATGAACGGCAGATAGAAGAAGTTACGCAGGTCCGGCTCCACCTGCGCGTCCAGCCCGGCACGCAGCGCGCGCCGCGCGAGCTCGCGCGCGAGCGCATCGCTCTCGAACATGCGCGTCGTGCCACGAAACGCATTGCGTGGAAACTGGTCCAGCAGGATGATCAGGGCGAGCGCGCCCCGCGCGTCGTCCGCCCATGCGGCCAGATCGCCGCGCACCGCCGCCTCGTGCGCCGCCAGGAAGCGGCCACGAAATTCGGCGTCGAAGGCGGCGTCCTTGCGAAACCACCGCCCAGGCCCGGCTTCGCGCCAGAACGCAATCACTTCGGCGGGGGCGGCACCCGGGAGAGGAGAAATAGGCATCCCGGGATTGTGCCGGGCGCGTGTCTCAGCGAGCGGCTGATGCCGCACTGCCGGCAGGCGCGGCGGTTCCCGTGGCGGCAGATGGCGTGGACGAGGTGTCGGCGGAGGGCGCCGGGGCCGGGGCTCCGGGCGGACCGGCCGGACCCGGCGACCCGGCGGGACCCGGTACCGGCGCGGGCACCGGCACCGGCACGACGGCCGGCGCGTCCGCCGGGGGATTGACCACCGTGGTCTTGCGCTCGCAGGCGCCCAGCGTGGCGACGGCTGCCATCAATGCGGCCAGGGGTAAAAGATTTTTCATTCTTGCGTCTCCGATTCAGGGGTCAACTGAAAACAGGCGGGGCGGACGGCACCCCGCCTGTCGCTCATGGCGGCCCGGTCAACGATCTTTCTTGCCGCCTTGTCCTGACTGGCCGGAGCGCGCTTGATCCGGCGTGTCCTCGTCCATGTCCATGTCTTCGCCCATGGACCCGCGCTCGTCCTGCCGCGCCTGGCCGCGATCCTGGTTCATCGGGTCACGGCTGTCCCGATTGCCCTGTTCCTGCTGGCCACGCTGGCCCTGGCCGCCCTGGCCGCCCTGGTCGGCCTGGCCGCGATCGGCCTGACCGCGATCGCCTTGCTGGCTCGAGCCCGGGTTCGAGCCCTTGCCCGGCTTCTGCTGATCGCGGTTCTGATTCTGTGCCATCTCTGTCTCTCCTGTGAAGTTGAAGGCGTTGTGCGCTGACCCTGCCGGGCCAGTCCGCGAAATCACTCTACGCAGCCAAGCTCAGCGCCCTTGTCGGACGGCAGCGCGAGGGCTGTAGGACGGCGGGCACACAGCTTCTGGGGGATGCTTGATGCAGAGTCGCGCGAGGCGCTTCGCCGGCCGAGCTGGCTGTGCTGCAGCGTTTCCGATCCGCTCGATCTTCCGGTTCGCACGGCCGGGTGTCCGTGCTCCGGAACTTCTCCGCCGGCGAAGATGTCCTACAGCTCCCGTGTCGCGCCGCGGCCAAGATCGCGTCTGCGGCCAGAACAAGAAAGGATCCCGCCATGTTCAATCGCCATGGTTTCCTGCGCGCCTTCGTCGTCGCCGGCGTGGTGGCTGCCACACTGGCGGCCTGCGGCCAAATGCGGCCGTCGCGCAAGATCGACATCTTCGAGGCCACGCTGTCGGGCACGCAGGAGGTGCCGCCGGTCAACACGCCGGCCACCGGCTCGGCCGAGGTTTCGCTGAACAACAACACCAACCTGTTGACCTGGAAGGTGACGTACATGGGATTGAGCGGCGCGCCCACCGGGGGGCACATCCATGGCCCGGCCGCGCCGGGACAGAACGCCGCCGTGGTGGTCCCGTTCGCCAACGTCACCGCCCAACCCATCGTGGGACAAGCGGCCCTGACACCCCAGCAGGTGGCCGACCTCGCGGCCGGCAGGTGGTACGTCAACATCCACACGCCGAACCACCCCGGTGGCGAGATCCGCGGCCAGTTGCGGCTGCGCCGGTAGCGGCCCGCGCCGCGCGCGGTTGTGCGCGGCGCTCGAACGCTATATAGTTGCGCGAGCAACTATAAACCATGGCGCCTGAAGCAAACAGTGCGGCGCGGCTGGACCGCACCCTGACGTACCGGCTGCATCTGGTCAACAAACTCACCGACAAGGCGAGCGCCGAAGGCTACGCGCAGGAATTCGGCCTGCCCGTGGGGCAGGCGCGCTGCCTCGCCGCGATGGGAAATTTCGCGCCGCTCTCGGTGGTCGAGCTCGCGGCCCGCTCGAACCTGGACAAGGCGCAGGCCAGCCGCGCGGCGCAGGCGCTGGCGCAACGCGGCCTGGTGGCCAAGCGGGCCAGCGGTAGCGACGCGCGCGGCGTGGTACTGACCCTGACGCCGCGCGGGCGCAGGTTGTGGGCCCGCGTCATGGAGCTGATCGGCCGGCGCAACGCACAGATCTTCGGCTGCCTGAAGGCGTCCGAGCGCAGGGAACTCGGTCGGATGCTGGATCGCCTGATCGAGCACGCGCGCGCCTGAAGGCTTGCGGTGGCCGGCCGGGGGGCGCACGGCGCGGACCCTCCGGCGCTTGACGCGCGTCATTGAAACGGGCGGCCTGGCTGCATAGATTTGGAAAGGCGTCCTGGCGCGTCGCGCATCCGCGCTCTTGCGGGTGCACGCGCCAGACGCGCCGCGGAGAACGCATGATGAATACCCAGGGCCGATTCCTGCTGGCGATGCTGCTGCCCGCGCTTGTCTTCGCAGCGCAGGCGCAAGGACAGGCCGCCTTCACCGCCAAGCAGGCGAACCTTCGTGCCGGCCCCGGGCCTGAATACCCGCTCGTCGCGGTGCTGCCGGCCGGCGATCCGGTCGCGATCCAGGGCTGCCTGGCCGGCTACACATGGTGCGACGTGCTCGCCGGTCCCGGCCGCGGCTGGGTCTACGCGGGCAACATCAACGCGGCCTTCCAGAACGACACGGTCTTGGTGCTGAGCCACGGCGCCGCCATGGGTGTCCCCGTGCTGGCGTTCGTTCTCGACGATTACTGGAGTCTCCATTACCAGGACCGCCCGTGGTACGGGCAGCGGCAGCGCCGCATTCTTCGGCCGGCACCGGCGCCGCCGAACCCGCCGCCGAACCCGCCGCCGCCTGCCGGCGTGCCGGGCGCGGACGGTCCGAGGCCGCATCCGCCCGTGCCCATCGGCCCGCGGCCGGCGCAACCTCAGCCGCCGCGCAGCGTCGTTCCCAAGCCGCAGCCGTCGCGAACTTCGGGCGATCTGGGGCCGCAGCGGCGGCAAGCGACGAGCGCGGCAGCGACGTGATCCGTGGCTCTTGGCGGAGCGCAAACGTAGAATCGCGGGTCTCGCAGGTCCCCATGAACGCCCCCGCCGACGTCTCCTTTTTCGCGCGCGCCGCCAAGCCGCTCACCAGCTACCGCAAGCACTGGGCGGCGCGGTTCGGCGCGGCCCCGTTCCTGCCGATGAGCCGCGCCGAAATGGACCGGCTGGGCTGGGACAGCTGCGATATCGTCATCGTGACGGGGGACGCCTACGTGGACCATCCCAGCTTCGGCATGGCGGTGATCGGACGCACGCTGGAGGCGCAGGGTTTTCGCGTCGGCATCATCGCGCAGCCCGATTGGCACAGTGCCGATCCGTTCCAGGCGTTGGGCCGGCCGAACCTGTTTTTCGGCGTGACCGCCGGCAACATGGATTCGATGATCAACCGCTACACGGCGGACCGCAAGATCCGCAGCGACGATGCCTACACCCCGGGCGGCGCGGCGGACCGGCGGCCGGACCGGGCCGCGATCGTGTACAGCCAGCGCTGCCGCGAGGCATTCAAGGACGTTCCCATCGTGCTGGGCGGCATCGAGGGCAGCCTGCGCCGCATCGCCCATTACGACTACTGGTCCGACAAGGTGCGCCGCTGCATCGCGGTCGACGCGAAGTGCGACATCCTGCTGTACGGCAACGCCGAGCGCGCGATCGTCGAGATCGCGCATCGCCTCGCCGCCAGGGAGCCCCTGCACGAGGTCACCGATGTGCGCGGCACGGCCTTCATCCGGCGCAGCACGCCCGAAGGCTGGTTCGAGATCGATTCCACGAGCGTGGACACGCCCGGCCGGGTGGAGGACCACGTCCATCCCTACCGGACTCCGTCCGAACAGGCGCGGGACCAGGGGTCGGCATGTTCCAGGGAAGGCGCCGCGCCCGACGGCGCGGCGGTGCCCATGGTGTTCGTCCCGAATCCGGGTACCAAGCTGCGGCCGCCCCCGCGCGAGCGCACCGTCATCCGATTGCCTTCCTACGAGCAGGTCCGGGGCGACCCGGTGCTGTACGCCCACGCCAACCGCGTGCTGCACCTGGAAACCAATCCCGGCAATGCCCGGGCGCTGGTGCAGGCGCACGGCGACCGCGACGTCTGGCTCAATCCGCCGCCGGTGCCCCTCACCACGGCCGAAATGGACCATGTGTTCGGCCTGCCGTACGCGCGCAGCCCGCATCCCGCGTATGCCGACGCGAACGGCGGCCACGACGGCGCGACCAAGATCCCGGCCTGGGAAATGATCCGCTTTTCGGTCAACATCATGCGCGGCTGCTTCGGCGGCTGCACCTTCTGCTCGATCACGGAACACGAGGGGCGCATCATCCAGAGCCGCAGCGAGGATTCCGTGATCCGCGAGATCGAGGACATCCGCGACAAGGTGCGCGGCTTCACCGGCGTCGTCTCCGACCTGGGAGGCCCCACCGCCAACATGTACCGCCTGGGCTGCAGGAGCCCCGAGATCGAAGCGGCCTGCCGCAAGCCCAGCTGCGTGTACCCCGGCATCTGCCAGAACCTGACCACCGACCACGGGGCACTGGTCCACCTGTACCGCCGCGCGCGCTCGCTCAAGGGCATCAAGAAGATCCTGATCGGCTCGGGCCTGCGCTATGACCTGGCGATCCGCTCGCCCGAATACGTGAAGGAACTGGCGCAGCACCACGTGGGCGGCTACCTCAAGATCGCGCCCGAGCACACCGAGACGGGTCCGCTCACGAAGATGATGAAGCCGGGCATCGCCAACTACGACAAGTTCAAGGCGCTGTTCGCCAAGTACTCGGCCGAGGCGGGCAAGGACCAGTACCTCATCCCCTATTTCATCGCCGCGCATCCCGGCACGAGCGACGAGGACATGATGAACCTCGCGCTCTGGCTGAAGAGGAACGGCTTCCGCGCCGACCAGGTGCAGACCTTCTATCCCAGCCCGATGGCCAGCGCCACGGCGATGTACCACACCGGCCGCAACCCGCTGCGCAAGGTCACACGCAGCAGCGAGGAAGTGGACATCGTGCGCGGCGAGCGCCGGCGGCGCCTGCACAAGGCGTTCCTGCGCTACCACGACCCGAACAACTGGCCGCTGCTGCGCGAGGCGCTCAAGTCCATGGGCCGCGCCGACCTGATCGGCAGCGGCAAGCACCATCTGGTCCCGGCCTACCAGCCCATCACCGCGGGCGGCTACCAGAGCGCGAGGCGCAAGAACTCCACGCCGGCCGTTGGCCGAGCGGCCGTGCCTGCCGCGCAGCCGGCCGTCAAGCCGCCCAAGGGCCGCATCCTGACGCAGCACACGGGCCTGCCGCCGCGGGTGACCGGCGCGCCGCGCCCGCGCAAGCCGCGCTGATCCATGAGCATGGATGAAGCGGCGGCGCGGCGGGTACTGCTGGCACAGGCCATCGAGACGGCGGACACCCAGGGCAAGCTTCTGGGCGAGGCCGAGCGCCGCCAGATCGACAGCGAGGCCCGGCTCGCGCTGCAGGCCGAAGGCGCCGCCGGCGCCGCGGGGGCGGCCGAACGCTTCCTGGACTTGCGCGCGAGCAAGGTGGTCGGCGCGGTGGCCGGGCGCAATCCGGCCATCGCGGCCCTGGCCGATGTACCCGCATGGCGGCCCTGGGTCTTCGCCGTCACGCCGCTGCTCACGCTGCTATTGGGCGCGCTGACCGAGCGCGTGGCCGATCCCCATCGCGTCGACCTGCTGTCGCTGCCCTTGCTGGCGATCGTCCTGTGGAACCTGCTGGCGTACCTGTTGCTGGTCTTGCGCTGGCTGCTGCCATGGCCGGGTCGCGAGCGCCCGGTGCTGGAGGCGATCGGCCGCTGGATCACTGGCCTGCGCGGCGTTGGCCGGCGGTCGGGGTCCTTGCGCGCCGACGTCACGGCGCGGTTCCAGCTGTGCTGGCAGACGGCCACCTCGACCGTGCAGTTGCGGCGCGCGACGGGCGTGCTGCATCTGGCCGCGCTCGGATGGGGCGCCGGGGTCGCCGCGTCGCTGCTGGTGCAGGGCCTGGTCGTGCAATACCGCGTGGGTTGGGAAAGCACCTTCCTCGATGCCGCGCAGGTGCACGCGATCCTGAAGCTTCTGCTGACGCCGGTCGTGGCGCTGTTTCCGTTCCAGCCGTTCTCGGTGCAGGAAGTGGCGGCGCTGCAGCTTGGCCCGGGGGACCTGAGCCGCGCCGATCCCCGGTGGGTGGGCATGTACGCCGCCTTGCTGCTGGTGCTGGTGATCGTGCCGCGCGCCGTGCTGGCCGGTTTCGCGTTCTGGCGCGCCGCGGCGCTCGCGCGGCGCATTCCGCTGGCGCTGGGCGAGCCCTATTTCCAGCGGCTGCTGTCCTTGCTCACGCCCGCGCGGGTGCAGCTGTCCGTGGTCTCTCATCGCGCCGAGGACCTCGAGCCCTTGCTGCGGGTGCTGGTGCAGCAGGGAGACCGCGGCGCTGCCCTGATCAGCTCGGTGCATGGCGATGGGCTCCATTGGCTGGATCTGTCGGGCAGCCAGGCGCCGGCGGCGGCCGACCGAAGTCGAGGCGGCAGGCCCGCCTGGCTCCAGCGCCTGCTGAAAACGCTGCGGCGCCCCGCCGCCACGCAGGACGATGCCGTCGCCCCCGGGCTGCGGGAGGCTAGGGAACGGACCGACGTGGTGCTGCACCTGGTGGGCGCGGCGGCCGATCTGGAAACCGCGCGGCCGTTGCTCCAGTGGCTGGGCAGGCCGGTGCTGGTGCTGGTGAACCGGCCCGAAGGCGTGCCGGCGGGACAGCCCGGCCTGGTCGCGCAAAGCGAAGCGGCGGCGCGCGAGATGCCCCTGGTGGCGGGCGTGCTGTCCTTCGATTTCTTCGCGCGCTGCTGGGTGCAGGAGGGCGCGTTGCTGGATGCCGTCGCGGCCTGCCTGCCCGAAGCGAAGTTGCCGGGGTTCGGCCGCATCATGGCGTCCTGGGAAGAGCGCAACCATGCGCGCTTCGGCCAGGCCATGTCGGCCGTGGCGCAACATCTGCTGTTCGCGGCGCGGCAAGTGCAGGAAGTGCCCAGCGCCGCGCTGTCGGTCAAGAGCCTGGTGAACCCGGCCGAGCGGCAGGCGCAGGCGCAGGCGCGGCAGGCCGCGATGGACGCCGTCGTGGAGCGGCTGCAGGTGTCGGCGGCGCAGCTGTTCGCGACGCTGCGCCGCTTGCACGGCGTCGAGGACGCGGCGGCTGGCGCGTTGCAGCTGCGGCTGGAAGAGAAGTTCGTCGTGCAGCAGGCCGTGGCCACACCGCAGGCCGGGCTGGCTGGCGCCGCGACCGGCGCGGCGATGGGCGCCTCGGTGGACCTGGTGGTGGGCGGCCTGACGCTTGGCGCGGCGACCGCCTTGGGAGCCCTGGTGGGCGGCAGCGCGGCCTTCATCGCCGCGGCCTGGAAGAACCGGGCCACGTCCAGCGGCGCCACGGCCGTCCAGCTGAGCGACGAGATGATGCAGGCGCTGGTCGAGGCGGCGCTGCTGCGCTACCTGGCCGTGATCCACTATGGCCGCGGGGGCGCGGGCGCCGCCGACGAGCTGCGCCCGTTCTGGAAAAGCGACGTGGTGGCGGCGGTGGAGGCGCAAAAAGGGGCGCTCGCGCCGTTCTGGTCGTCGGCGCGCGCGCAAGCCGGCGACGCGCAGGCCGCCGTCCTGGCGCGCGAACTGGAGACGATCGCGCGCAAGCTGCTGAACAGGCTCTATCCGCCGGCGCCGCGAGGCGCGGGCCGGCCGGAATCGTTTCACCCGCAATGACACGGCGTCTGTCGTGCGCGGTGCCGCCGGCGCGCCGCCGCGATTGAAGTTTTGCCGCCGCTGGGTTAGGGTATGTGCCCTGCCGGCTGCCGCGCCGTACGCGCGGGGCGCCGCGTCTCAAGGAAACAGACACATGGCCATACCCCATTCAGCGCCGGGCGACCTGATCGATGTGCGGCCGTTCGGAGCCTCGCTCGGGTCGACGCGCACGCAGGCGCTGTTCAAGTCCGAGGACCTCGAGGTGATCCGCATCGTGCTGGCCGCGGGCCATGAGCTGCCCGCGCACGCGGTGCCGGGCGACATCACGCTGCAGTGCATCGAGGGCAGCGCGGAGGTCTCCGGCGGCGACGGGCTGCGCCGGCTCGAGGCCGGGCACCTGATCTGGCTGGCCGGCGGCGAACTGCACGGCGTGCGCGGCGTGCTCGACACCTCGCTGCTGCTGACGATCGCCCTGAAGAAGACGGCCGAAGCGCCCTGAGACCGGCCCCGGCCGTGGCGGCCTGTCCGGACGCAGCGTCGCGCGCCGGGGTAGCGCCGCGCCGGCGCCGTATAGAACTTTGTTAGCCTCGAAGCCTGGCTCGCTCGCGCTGGCATCAGGGGCTTTGGCGCC
>JAMPXR010000273.1 GCA_023701085.1 Ramlibacter sp.
CTGGTGTTGCTGGGCGCGGGCATCACCTTCTCCTGCATCGCGCTGATCTTCAACGCGCTGGCCCAGGGCTACGACTTCTTCACCTATTACTTCACGCTGTTCCTCACGCCGATGATGTTCCTGTCGGGCGTGTTCTTCCCGCGCGAGCAACTGCCCGGCCTGCTACTGGCCTTTTCCGGCTGGCTGCCGCTGACCCACGCGGTGGAACTGGTGCGGCCCATGTTCATGGACCAATGGCCGGTCCACCCGGTGCGCAGCCTGCTGGTGCTCGCGGCCTACACGGTGGGCGCGTTCTGGGTGGCGCTGGCGCTCACGCGCAAACGTTTTCGGGCCTGAGAATGGTCTGGGCTTGGGCGCCGCCGCGCCGAGCCGCCTTGATCATGTCGGCCGCCTTCTCCGCGATCATGATGACCGGCGCATTGGTGTTGCCCGAGACGATCTGCGGCATGATCGATGCATCCACCACCCGCAGCCCGTCCACGCCGTGCACGCGCAGCCGTGCGTCCACCACGTCCCCCGCGCCACTGCCCATGCGGCAGCTGCCCACCGGGTGATAGATGGTGTCGGCGCGGGCGCGAATGAACCGCTCGATCTCCTCGTCGGTGCGCGCCCCGGCGGAGGCTGCCAGTTCACGGCCGCCGAAAGCGGCGAGCGCGCTCTGGCCGAGGATGTTGCGGGTGATCTTGAACCCGCGCACGAGCCGGTCGATGTCGCTGCGCTCGCCCAAAAAGTTCGGATCGATCAACGGCGCCGCCAGGGGATCGCCGCTCGCCAGGCGCAGGCTGCCGCGGCTGTCCGGCCTGAGCAGGCACACGTGGCAGGAATAGCCCAGGCCGAACACCGTCTTGCGCCCGTGGTCCACCAGTTTCCCGATGACGAAATGCAGTTGCAGGTCGGGCTGCGACACATCCGGGCCGCTCTTGACGAAGCCGCCCGCTTCGGCGAAGTTGGTGGTCAGCCTGCCGGTGCGCGACCGGCGCCATTCGAAGATGCCCCTCAAGAGCGGGACGAGGGTCGCCGGGGCCAGCCCGAACAGCTCTACCCGATGGGGCGCATCCACGACCTGGATCACGTCGGGATGATCGTGCAGGTTGCGGCCCACTCCGGGCAGATCGTGCACCACCGCGACACCGTGGGCCTGCAACTGCGCCCCGGGGCCGATGCCCGAGAGCATGAGGATCTTCGGCGACATCAGCGCACCGGCGCTGATCAGCACCTCTCGCGCGGCCTTCAGCTGCTTGACCTGCCCGTGCTGGCGGTACTCCACGCCTGCCGCCCGCCGGCCCTCGAGGACGACGCGCGTGACGTGCGCGTGCGTGATCACCTGCAGGTTGGGCCGGCCCCGGTTCGGCGCGAGATAGGCCTTGGCGGCGCTGAAACGCTCGCCGTTCCGGTGGGTCACCTGGTACAGCCCGAAACCTTCCTGTTGCTCCCCGTTGAAGTCCGGGTTGTGCGCATAGCCGGCCTGCACGGCCGCCTGCACGAACGCGGAGCCGAAACGGTTGGGGCTGCGCAAATCCATGACGTTGAGCGGCCCTCCGGCGCCGTGCAGGCCGTTCGCGCCCCGCTCGTTGTGTTCGGCCCGCTTGAAGTACGGCAGCACATCGTCCCAACCCCAGCCGGAATTGCCCTCGGCCGCCCAGCGGTCGTAGTCGCCGCGCTGGCCGCGGATGTAGATCATCGCGTTGATCGAACTCGAGCCGCCCAGCACCTTGCCGCACGGCTGGTACCCGCGGCGGCCGTCCAGGCCGGGTTGCGGCACCGTGCTGAATGCCCAATTGGCCTGTCCCGTCTTGGCCATCAGCGCCAGCCCGGCAGGGCAATGGATCAGCGCGCTGCCGTCCGGGGGCCCCGCCTCCAGGAGGGCGACCCTGACGTCGGCGTCCTCGCTGAGTCGGGCGGCCAGGACGCAGCCGGCCGATCCGGCGCCAATGATGATGTAGTCGAAACCGTCGCTCATGCCCTTGTCCCCCGTGCCGCAGCACCATAGCGCCAAAAGCGCGCTGCGTATGGGGGCCGGCGTCTAGAACGCCGGCCGCGAGACCGGGGAGCCCCGCGCCGCAGAAGGAACCCGCCCGCCCGAGAAACCGGTATTTAAATTGCACACGATTTAATATGACGCTATAATTCCACCATGGCACCCAAGATCGATCCCGACCAGGCCCTGCTGCTGGACAACCAGCTGTGCTTCGCGCTGTATTCGACCTCGCTGGCCATGACCAAGCTGTACAAGCCGCTGCTGGACGAGCTCGGCCTGACCTACCCGCAGTACCTGGCGATGCTGGTGCTGTGGGAGCGCGACGGGCTCATGGTCTCGCAGCTGGGCGAACGCCTGTTCCTGGATTCCGGCACGCTCACGCCGCTGCTCAAGCGGCTGGAAAGCGCCGGCCTGGTCGCCCGCCTGCGCGCCGTGGAGGACGAGCGGCGGGTGCACGTCAGCCTGACCGCCGCGGGCCGCAAGCTCAAGGCCAAGGCCCAGAAGATCCCGGGCTGCGTCCTGGCCGCCAGCCAGTGCTCCATTCCCGAACTGGTGCAGCTCACGCGCCAGCTGCGCGGCCTGCGCGGGCGACTCGCGGGCTGAGGCATCCCTCCCGTTCTTTTCCGCTTTTCTTTCAACCGCTTCCCGATTGCAATCAACCAAGGAACTCCCATGTCCCAACTCGAAAAAGTTCTCTACACCGCCAAGGCCCACACCACGGGCGGGCGCGACGGCGCGTCCCGCACGGATGACGGCCGCCTGGACGTCAAGTTGTCGCCGCCCGCCCTGGGCGGCAGCGGCACCAACCCCGAGCAGCTTTTCGCGGCCGGCTATTCGGCGTGCTTCATCGGCGCGATGAAGGCGGTCGCCGGCAAGATGAAGCTGACGCTGCCGGCCGACCTGGCGATCGACGCCGAAGTGGACCTGGGTCCCGTCGCGGGCGGCTATGGCATTGCCGCGCGCCTGAACGTAAGCCTGCCCGGGATGGACCGCGCCGCCGCGCAAACGCTGGTGGACGCCGCGCACAAGGTCTGCCCCTACTCCAATGCGACGCGCGGCAATATCGACGTCAAGATCAAGGTCATTTGAAGTCGCGCCGCCCCAACTGCCGGGCGGTCCCCGGCCCTTGGGGTTTGACGTGCGTCAAGAACTGGCGGAGCACGCGGACCGGTCGCAGGCGGCTGACGGATGATGGGGCACCGCCCCATGAAACTCGCCCTGTTGTCCGACGTGCACGCGAACCGGCAGGCCCTTGAAGCCTGCCTGGCCGATGCGCGCGCGCGCGGGGCGAACCAATATGCTTTTCTGGGCGACTGCGTCGGTTACGGAGGCGAGCCCGGGGCCGTGATCGACCGGATCATGGAAATGGCCGGCAACGGAGCTTGGGTGGTACGCGGAAACCACGACGAAGCCGCCATCAATCCCTTGCCGGGCAGCAGGCGGGCCGACCAGACCGGCGCCGCGTGGACCGCCTCCCAACTCAGCGCCGCCCAGCGCGAATTTCTCACGACGCTGCCGCGGGTGGTGAAGCGCGACTTCATCCTGCTGGTGCACGCCAGCGCGCATGAGCCGCAGCGCTGGACCTATGTGGAAGACGCCCTGGGCGCCACCGCCAGCCTGGATGCGGCGGCAGCCGAGGGTGCGACGCATGTGTTCGGCGGCCACGTGCATGAACAGCGGCTGTTCTTCCAGGGTACCGGCCGCGGTGCGATGGGCTTCGAGCCCACCCCCGGCGTCCCCATTCCGGTGCCCCGCCACCGGCGCTGGCTGGCCACCGTCGGTTCGGTGGGCCAGCCGCGCGACGGCCGGCGCGACGCGATGTACGCGATGTTCGACAGCAGCGCCACGCGGCTGGTCTTTCTGCGTGTGCCCTACGACCATGAAGCCGCGGCCGAGGCGATCCGGCGGGCCGGGCTGCCCGAGTTCTACGCCCAGCGCCTCGCGCTGGGCCGCTAGCGCATCGCCCCGGACCGCCATGAAGCTGCTCAAGCCCGGACGCGAGATCGACGGCTTTCTGATCGGCGAGTGCGTACACGCCGGCGGCATGGCCCATGTGTACCGGGTGCGCTATTCGCGGGCCGCGCACGACCCCGGCTTTCCGATGGCGATGAAGGTGCCCCGCATGAGCAGCGGCGACGGCGCGGAGAACATCGTCAGCTTCGAAGTCGAGCACCAGCTGCTGCAGGTGCTGTCGGGCCCGCATGTGCCGCGCCTGGTGGCGGCCGGCGACCTGGCGCGGCTGCCCTACCTGGTGATGGAATACATCGAGGGCCAGCCGCTGCAGCACTGGCTGGACCGTGCCGACGCGCAGCGCAAGCGCCCCGCCCCCGAAGAGATCGCGCGCCTGGGCGCGGCCGTCGCGGTCGCGGCGCACAGCTTGCACCAGCAGGAAGCGGTGCACCTGGACCTCAAGCCCGGCAACGTGATGATCCGCCCGGACGGCAGCGCCGCGCTGCTCGATTTCGGCCTGAGCTGGCACGGCCACTATCCCGACCTGCTGGCCGAGGAGATGCGGGTGGCCATCGGC
>JAMPXR010000274.1 GCA_023701085.1 Ramlibacter sp.
GGCTGCCCTGGGCGAACAGGCCGACTTCGTAGCGCACGCTGCTGGTGCCGATGCGCGTGACGCGCAGGCCGGCCTCGACGGTCTGCGGAAACTCGAGTTCGGAGAAGTAATCGCACTGTGTCTGGACCACCAGCCCGATGGTGTCTCCCCCGCGGATGTCCAGGGCGCCGTGCTCGATCAGATGGGCGTTGACGGCGGTGTCGAACCAGCTGTAGTACACGACGTTGTTCACGTGACCGTACACGTCGTTGTCCATCCACCGAGTGCCGATCGACCGGAAGACCTTGTAGTCGCCGCGCGCTGACGGCTGCGGCCTGGCTGCTTTATCCATCGCCGGGATTTTGCCAGCGCGCGAAATAGCCGGCCGCCACCCGGAAGGTATTGAGCTGCGCGTGCACGGTGTCCTCGATGCGGCGTCCGTAGCCGCCCGCCATGGCGAAAGCCAGCGGGACGCGGCGGCGCCAGGCCCAATGGAACACGCGCCGGTCTCGCGCTTCCAGTCCGTCCCAGCTCAGCTTCAGGCGGCCGAGCCGGTCCCCCTCGTGCGGGTCGGCGCCGGCCAGGTAGATGACCAGTCCGGGTTCGAAGCGGCGTTCGAGTTCATCCAGTGCCCGCTCCAGAGCCTGCAGATATTCGTCATCGGCGCAGCCGTCGGGGAACTCGACGTCCAGGTCGCTCGCCTCCTTGCGGAACGGGAAGTTCTTCGCGCCGTGCAGCGACAGCGTGAAAACGCTGGCGTCCCCGTGGAAGATGCTTGCCGTTCCGTTGCCCTGGTGCACGTCCAGGTCGACGATGGCGACCTCCAGCGCGCGCCCCTGGGTGCGGGCGTGTTCGGCCTGCATCAGGCGCGCGGCGACCGCGGCGTCGTTGAAGACGCAAAAGCCCCCGCCTTTGTCGGCATAGGCGTGGTGCGTGCCCCCCGCCAGGTTGGCCGAGACGCCCTTGCTCAATGCCATCCTGCAAGCGGCGACGGTCGCCCCGACCGAGCGCCGGGCGCGATCGACCATGGCCTCGCTCCAGGGGAAACCGATCTCGCGCACGATGCGCGGGTCGACCGAGCCGTCCGAGATCGCGTGAATGTAGGCCGGGCTGTGCGCCAGCGCGAGTTCGCCGTCGGTGGCCGCAGGCGCCAGTGCCAGTTCGACTTCGGGCAGTTCGGCCGCCAGGCGCTCGCGCAACAGACGGTACTTGCCCATCGGGAAGCGATGGCCCGGCGGCAGCGGGAGCACGAACTGTGTGGCATGGAAGGCTCGCATGCCGGCGATTGTCTCGTCCGGCCCTGCCGCGGACTTTTAGAGCCTTGTTTCTAGAATGCTGCAATGCAACAAAAAACGCTTGCAATCGGGTCGCCTCCCTCTATACTTCAGGCCATGCTGCACTGCAACATAACGGCCAGGGGCCGGGACAGCCAGGGCAGTTTGCTTCCTACCCTCACTTCATTACCGGAGAATCCACCATGTTGACCGCTGAGCAAGTCCTGGCCTCGCAAAAAGCCACCGTCGAAACCCTGTTTGGCCTGACCAGCAAGGCATTCGAAGGCGTCGAAAAGCTCGTCGAGCTGAACCTCACCGCCGCCAAGGCCGCCCTGGAAGAAGCTGCCGGCACCACGCAGGCCGTCATGGGCGTGAAGGACGCGCAGGAGCTGCTGGCCCTGCAGGCCTCGCTGTTCCAGCCCCTGGCCGAGAAGAGCGCCGCCTACAGCCGCCATGTGTACGACATCGCCACAGGCACCGGCGCCGAATTCGGCAGGACCTTCGAAGCGCAAGCCGCTGAAATCCAGAAGAAGTTCCTGGCGGTCGTGGACAACGCGGCCAAGAACGCCCCGGCCGGGTCCGAAACCGCCGTCGCCGTGTTCAAGAGCGCCGTTGCCGCCGGCAACAACGCCCTGGAGTCGGTGCAGAAGGCCGTGAAGCAGGCGACCGAAGTGGCCGAAGCGAATTTCAACGCCGTCGCCAATCAGGCCGTCAACGCCGCCAAGAGCACCTCGAAGAAGCGCTGATCCCACATCGAGTGCCCGCCTCTGAGGGAATTGGGGCGGGAACTCTACGAATCGCGGAGCGTCTATCCGATACTCTTGTTATGTGAACAGGAGTTCCTCAGGTTGTCTCCTCGGGTCCTTTCGACACCCCTCACGGGTTCAGGGATCCATTGCCCCAGTCGAAAGACTGGGGCTTTTTTATTGCCGCCCCATGGGGCGAGGGAGCGCAGCGACGCTCGCCCCAGTCGAAAGACTGGGGCTTTTTTATTTGGACTTCGCTTCGATGGCCGCCTTCAGCTGCGGCAGCATGCGCTGCATGGCAACGCGGCCGGCTTCGATGCTGCGGCGCCTGGCGGCGAAGTCGGCGCCGCCCACGCCGGCCAGCGCCGGCCGCACGACGACGTCCGCGTCGCGCAACTCATGGCTGTTGATGCTCTTGCCCATGATGGCGAAGGTCTGCAACAGGATCTGGAGGGTGTCGCCGGCAGGGTTGCCTTCGGGCGCGCTGGAAATGTCCACCGCGATGACGAGATCGGCGCCCATCTGTCGCACGTAACGCACCGGGGTCGGCGACACCAGCCCGCCGTCCACGTATTCGTGGTTCCCGATCTTCACGGGCAAGAACAGCGCGGGAACGGCGCTGGAGGCGCGCACCGCCGTGCCTATGTCTCCGCGCTGGAACAGCACGCCCAGGCCGCTGTTGAGGTCGGTCGCGACGATGCCCAGCGGCAGCGGCACCTGCTCGATCGACTTGCCGCCGACTTGCGCGCTGACATAGCGCGCCAGCGCTTCGCCGCGCAGCATTCCGCGGTTGACGATAGGCAGGGTCCAGTCCGTGAAGGCGGCCTCCTCCATGGTCTCCGCGGCCTGTTGCAGTTGCCGGCCATTGCGCCCGCTCGCATAGAGCGCGGCAACCAGGCTGCCGGCTGAAGTTCCCACCACGAGATCGGGCCGCACGCCCGCCTCTTCGAGGACCTGGATCACGCCCACGTGCGCGAATCCGCGCGCGGCGCCGCCGCCCAGTGCCAGACCGATTTTCGGCAAGCGCCTGGCGCTGGGTTGCGGCGATGGTGCGACCGGCTCGGTTGGCGACGGAGTCCAGGCGCACCCCGCCACCAACACCGCGGCGCCGGCCGACAGCAGCCATGCCGTGGCTAAAATACAATTGCGAATGATTCGCGTTTGTCTTATGATGATCCCGTTCACTGACTCAATTCTTCCAAGGACCCACTTCATGTTCGTCAAAACTCTCGGCATCGCCTCGACCCTGCTGGCCGTTGCCGCCGGCGCCGCCGCGCAGGAGCAGGTGCTCAACCTGTATTCGGCCCGCCATTACTCCACCGACGAGGCGCTTTATGCCAATTTCACGAAAGCGACGGGCATCAAGATCAATCGCGTCGATGCCGACGACGCGGGTATTCTCTCGCGACTCAAAGCCGAGGGCGCCGCCTCGCCCGCCGACGTGATCCTGCTGGTCGACGCCGCGCGCCTGCACAAGGGCGAAATCGACGGGCTGTTCCAGCCGATCAAGTCGAAGCTGCTGGAGGACGCGATTGCCGCCCAGTACCGTGGCAAGTCCACGGCCGAGGGCACCCCCTGGTTCGGCTTTTCGACCCGCGCCCGGGTCGTCGTCTACGACAAGGCGAAGGTCAAGCGCGAGGACGTGGACACCTATGAGGAACTCGCGGACCCCAAGAACAAGGGCAAGATCTGCATCCGCTCGGGCTCGCATCCGTACAACCTTTCGCTGTTCGGCGCCGTCACGGAGCACCTGGGCGAGCAGAAGGCGGAAGCCTGGCTCAAGGGCGTGGTGGCCAACCTGGCGCGCGACCCGAAGGGCGGCGACACCGACCAGATCAAGGCCGTGGGCGCCGGCGAATGCCAGATCGCCGTGAGCAACAGCTACTACATCGCGCGGCTGCTGCGGTCGGGCAAGCCGGAAGACAAGGACCTGATGGAGCGGGTGGCCGTGGTGTTCCCGAACCAGAGCTCCTGGGGCGCGCACTTGAACATCGCCGGCGGCGCGGTCGCCCGGCACGCGAAGCATCCCGCGAACGCGATCAAGTTCATGGAGTACCTGGCCAGCCCGGAGGCGCAGAACTACTTCGCCAACGGCAACAACGAATGGCCGGTGGCCCGCGGCGTCAAGGTCAACAACCCCGCGCTTCAGGCGATGGCCGGCGGCGGCGACTTCAAGAGCGAGACCATCCCGCTGGCCGCGATTGCCGCCAATCAGGTCAAGGTGCAGCAGATGCTGGACCGGGTCGGGTTCAAGTAAGGGGCAAGCCCGCCCTTTGTCGGCGGGCTTCTTTCGTCGCAAATTGACCGCCCGAAGGTGCGGTCGAACGCGCCGGATGGGCGCGGCGCCTCGCGTCCGCGATAATGACGTTTACGTCAACGTCAATCAGGAGCGCTTTCATGGAGATCAAGGGCAAGGTATTCATCGTCACGGGCGGCGCGTCGGGCCTCGGAGAGGGCACGGCACGGATGCTGGCCGCCAACGGCGGCAAGGTGGTGA
>JAMPXR010000275.1 GCA_023701085.1 Ramlibacter sp.
ATCCTGTACTTCATCGAGAAGAACGCGCCCTTGCTGGAACCGTGGCAGCGCGAGATCGTGCGCATCGTGCGCAAGATCGCCCAGTATTTCTACCCGCAGCGCCAGACCCAGGTGATGAACGAGGGCTGGGCGACGTTCTGGCACTACACTTTGCTCAACGCGATGTACGACGAGGGCTTGCTGGCCGACGGCTTCATGATCGAGTGCCTCAGCTCCCACACCAACGTGGTGTTCCAGCCGCCCGTGACGGACCCGCGCTACAGCGGCATCAACCCCTACGCGCTGGGCTTCGGCATGTTCACCGACCTGCGCCGCATGTGCGAGAAGCCGACCGACGAGGACCGCCAGTGGTTCCCCGAGATCGCGGGGTCCGACTGGCACAAGACGCTGGATTACGCCATGCGCCACTTCAAGGACGAGAGCTTCATCGGCCAGTACCTGTCGCCGCGCCTGATGCGCGACCTTCGCCTGTTCGCGGTGCTCGACGACGCGACGCAGAAGGAACTGGAAGTCTCGGCGATCCATGACGACGCCGGCTACAGGCGCGTGCGCGAAGCCCTGTCACGCCAGCATGACCTCAATTGGCGCGAGCCGAACATCCAGGTCTGGAACGTGAACCTGCGCGGGGACCGTTCGCTGACTCTGCGCCACACGCGGCATAACGACCGGCCGCTGGACAACGGCGCGGAAGAGGTGGTCAAGCACGTGGCCCGGCTGTGGGGCTTCCGGGTTCGGCTCGAAAGCGTGGACAGCCACGACCGCGTGCTGCAACACTGGGAAGTGACGCCGGCTCCCCAGCAGCATCACTGAGCGGCGCCCGCGCGCGCGGCCCGGGACGCCGCTCGCTCCCGCTTACGGCAGCTTGCTCAGGATCCCCGTCATCTCATCCCGGCTGAAGGCCCTGAGGGTCTGCAGCCGCACGTTGCCGGCGGAAGACAGTGCCAGCGCGAAGGCCGTGGCGGACGCCTCGTCCGTGGCATCGCAATACGTCACGATGTCGTACTGCCCGAGGGTCCAGTGGATGCTCTTCATCGTCACCCCGAAGCGCCCGGCCATGTCCTTGACAGCGTCCGCACGCTTGCCCGTGTCCTTGACGGTGCGCGCGCCCTGGTCCGTGAAGGTGCCTAGAACGATATAGCTCGGCATGATCCAACTCCTTGCAGTGAATGAGCTCCGTCGGCGTGATGACTCCTTCTGCGGCCGCCTTCGAAAACGCCGGCCGGCGTGAATCTGCCTGCAAATCGAGTCGCGGATTATTGCCCCCGCCGCGGCCTTTGAGAAGTACCGCATTTCCGGCAGCCCGGGCGGCTGCTCGGCGGTGGAAGCAGCGCAGCCTGGGCGCGGCGCCGCACCCGCCAACCGCCGCGCTCGAGCGGTGGCTCCTCAGGGCTTGACGATGGTGGTCCTGGAGACGAGGTTCTGGCTTTGCTGGTAACTCATGCCGCTGCCGGACAGGCCCGTCACGCTGAAGTCGGTGGACGCGGTCCCCGCATTCAGGCGCCCGCTCCCCATCGCGCAACTGCCGTTGCTCTCGGTCACGCAGCTGGCGGCGCCGCCGGGCGAGAAGCTGCCGTTCACGGTGACGTTCGCGACGGGCGCGTAGCTCTTGGTCGGGTCGCCGACGGTCACGGTGGCGATGGCCTGCCAGCCGTTGCGCAACAGCCTGGTGCCGCCGGTGATCGAACGCACCGCCACCGGCTGCACGACCGGTTCGGTGGCGGCGTCGGTCGCCAGCGAATAAAGCAGCAGGTTGGGCGAGCCGCTGCCCACCGAGAAGAGCCGGCCCGGGGTCGCATGGGCCACCAGGAACGCGGCGATCGCGGCGGGCGAGGCGCCCGGATTGGCTTGCGCCACCAGGGCCGCGACCCCCGTCACATGGGGCGAGGCCATCGAAGTCCCGCTGATGGTGTTGATGGCCGTGTCGCTGGTGTTCCAGTCCGAGGTGATGCTGCTGCCGGGCGCGAAGATGTCGACGCAGGAGCCCCAGTTGGAGTACGAAGCCCGCGCGTCGCCGCTGGTGGTCGCGCCGACGGTGACGGCCGTGGGTTCGCTGGCCGGCGAATAGTTGCAGGCGTTGGCGCCGCTGTTGCCGGCGGCGACCACCATGGTCACGCCGCTGGCGACGGCACCGGCCACCGCGGCGTTGAGCGATGTCGACTTGCCGCCGCCCAGCGACATGTTCGCGACGGCCGGACGCAGCGTGCTGCCGGCCACCCATTCGATGCCGGCGATGACGCCGCTGGTGGTGCCCGAGCCCTGGCAATTGAGCACCCGCACCGGAAGCAGCATCACCTGCTTGGCGACGCCGTAGGTGCTGCCGCCCGCGGTGCCGGAGACATGCGTGCCGTGCCCGTTGCAGTCGTCGGTGCCGCGGCCGTCCGTCACCACGCTGTAGCCGTCAAGAACGCGTCCCCCGAAGTCCGCATGGCCGGCCCGGATGCCGGTGTCGATGATGAACGCCGTCACGCCGCTGCCGGTCGCGTCGTAGTGATACGCAAGGTCCAGCGGCCGGTCGGCCTGGTCGATCCGGTCCAGGCCCCAGGTCGCCGGGTTCTCCACGCCGCTCAGCGATACGCGCTGGTCCTGTTCGACCAGGGCGACGAGCGGACTGTTGCGCAGACCCGCGAGCGCGCTGTCGGGCAGCGCTGCCGCGAATCCACTGACCGCTGTCCGGTAGACATATTGAATCCGGGCACCAGTGCCATGCACCAGCTTGGCCGCCTCGGCGGCCGGATCGGCGACGCCGGGTTTGAACAGCACGATGTAGTGCCCCGGGATGGGCGTGGATGGACCGAACGGATGTGTGGCCGACGGGTCCGAAGGCTGCGCGACGGTCGTGCCCGCGACGGCGAGCAGCGCGCCGCCCAGCAACAGACCCAGCATGCGGTGAAGCGGACGAATCATGTGGCCCCCTGGCAGAAGCTGAAGCGATCTGACAACACAAGAGTCAGAGCCACAAGGGCTTGCGGCAGGCTGTGACGTTCCTTACCGATGCTTGCGGCAAGGTCGAGTTCGATCCTGACCGTGGATCCGCTTTCGTCAGCCGGTCCGGATCACCGAGACATGCTCGGTGCCGCTTTCGGGCAGCCACACCTCGCCGGGCCGTCCCAGGATCTGCCGCACGTTGGCGCTTTCGCGCGGGAAACCGTGGCGCTCGAACGTCTCACTGCGGGGGTCGAAGCTGAAGACGGCGTTGCCTGCGAAGTCGCTGACCCAGGCGATATCGCGCTCGTCCACGTACACCGCATAGGGCTTGGGGCTGCGGCCGGGCAGCTTCCATTGGCTCCAGCCGCCCGTGGCCGGATCGTGCATGGACAGGTTGCCGCTGTTCCATTCGCTGACCCAGATGCGGCCCCGGCTGTCGCTCCAGACCCGGCGCGCGCCCTGGTCGCGCGTGGGCGGCTCGACAATGGAAGAGCCGCCGCTGCGGCGGTCGATTTTCGCGATGAAAGAGCCGGCGAGCGAACACCACCAGACATCGCCGCGCGGCGTCGCGCAGATGCCGTAGGGCCCGCGCCCCCTTGGCGCTTCCTTGACGCTGACCTGGCCGCTCTTGAGCGCGAGCTTGCCCACATAGCCGCCCTGGCCGGTGAACCACAAGTCGCCCTCGCCGTCGAACGCCGCGGTGTTGAGGTTGGCGTAGGGCGATCCGGCGGGCAAGGCGAACACCTTCACCTTGCGGTCCGGCCAGCCGACCCGCACGATAGCGTTTTGGCCGCTGTCGGTGATCCAGGCGGCGCGGTCGGGCCCCTGGATCACCCCATGCGGGCTGGAGCCCGAGCCCAAGGCGATCAGTTCGGTGCGGGCCGACTTCGGATCGAACCAGCCCAGATGGCCACTTGCCTGTGCCGTGAACCACACGCCGCCATCCGGCGCGGGCGCCAGGTCATGGATGCCGGTGCGCCGTGGCGTGGAAAGGGGCCAGGACTGCATCTTGCCGGGCTGGGCGCGCAATTCCAGGGCGCGCAGCGAAGAAGATGCGGCAAGCAGCGCCAGGGTTGCGCGCCGGGAGACGGTTGGCATCGCGGCTTTCCTTTCGGACACGGGGCTGCCATGTTAGCGGCAGCCTCGCAACTTCGCCGGTCGGCGCGCAAACCGCGCAGCCCGACGGCAATGCCTCAGCCGCCGCCCCACACCTCCTGCGCCGTCTCGATCACCAGCCTCAGTTTGGCGCGCTGCGCTTCCACCGCGATGTTGTTGCCGTGCACCGTGCTGGAGAAGCCGCATTGCGGCGACAGGGCCAGCTGCTCGAGCGGCGCGTACTGCGCGGCCTCGGCGATGCGGCGCTTGAGCGTGTCCTTGCTCTCGAGCTCGCCGAACTTGGTGGTCACCAGTCCCAGCACGACGGTCTTGCCCTTGGGCAGGTAGCGCAGGGGCCGGAAATCGCCCGAGCGGTCGTCGTCGTACTCCATGAAGTACGCATCCAGGTTCATCTCCTTGAGCAGGGCCTCGGCCACCGGCTCGTAGTTGCCGGCGGCCGCAT
>JAMPXR010000276.1 GCA_023701085.1 Ramlibacter sp.
AGCCCAGGCCACCGCCGTGGCAGAACGAAAGGTCGGCCTGCTCCAGGCTCCAGGGCAACTGGGCCTTCATCGCGCCCAGCTTCATGGTGTTGCTGCGGGGTTCGAACACCGCCAGGATGCGGCCGGAGGGCGCCCCGTCGGGCCCGCTTGCAACGGCGCCGATCTTGCGCCGCAGGCCGTCGACGGTGGTGCGGATGGCGGTGGGGTGGTGGGCGAAGTCGTCGTAGACGGTGACGCCGTTGACCCTGCCCCGTATTTCCATGCGGCGTTTGACGTTCAGGAACCCGCGCAGCGCCAGCGCCGCCGCCTCCGGCGCCACGCCCACGTGCTGTGCCGCGGCGATCGCGGCCAGGGCATTGAGCTGGTTGTGCGCGCCGCTCAGGTCCCAGTCGACGCGGGCCACCCGGCGGCCACGTTCCAGCACATCGAAGCCGTCGGGCTCACCCACGGCGGAAAAATCGCTGACCGCGGCGCCGAAGCTGCGCAGCTCGCTCCAGCAGCCCATCTGCAGCACGCGCGCGAGGCTTTCCTCCAGCCCGTTCACGACGATGCGGCCCTGGGCCGGCACGGTGCGCACGAGGTGGTGGAACTGCCGCTCGATCGCCGCGACGTCGTCGAAGATGTCGGCGTGGTCGAACTCCAGGTTGTTCAGCACGGCGGTGCGCGGCCGGTAGTGGACGAACTTGCTGCGCTTGTCGAAGAAGGCCGTGTCGTATTCGTCCGCCTCGATGACGAATAGCGGCCGCGCCGCATCCGCGGCCGTCGGGGCCGGGCGCGAGGCGGCGCCCAGCCGCGCCGAAATCCCGAAGTTGGCCGGCACGCCTCCAATCAGGAAGCCGGGCTGCAGCCCCGCGTGGTCTAGCACCCAGGCCAGCATCGCGGCCGTGGTGGTCTTGCCGTGCGTGCCCGCGACGGCCAGCACGTGCCGGCCCTGCAACACCTGTTCGGCCAGCCATTGCGGGCCGCTGGTGTAGGGCAGGCCGGCATCGAGAATGGCCTCCATGAGCGGGTAGCGCGGCGCGCCGTCGGGCAGGCGGGCGCGCGAGACGACATTGCCGACGACCCAGATGTCCGGTTCGATGGCGATCTGCTCGGCGCCGAACCCCTCGATGAGGGTGATGCCCAGGGAGCGCAATTGGTCGCTCATGGGCGGATAAACCCCCGCGTCGCAGCCGGTCACGCGGTGGCCCGCCTCTCGCGCGAGTGCGGCCAATCCTCCCATGAACGTGCCGCAGATGCCGAGGATGTGAATGTGCATCGGCCGATTATCGGGGACGTGACGGTCGCGACTTCCGCCGCTGCGGGCGAGTCATGCTCGCGTTCTCCATCGGGCCTGCGGGGTGCAAGGCACGGCACGGGCGCAGCCATTCGCAATCCATGCAGAATGTCCCGCATGGACGGCACGAAAGCGGAGATCGCGGCGGCGGCGGCGCGGCTGGTGGTCGAGGAGGGGCTGGAATACGGCCCGGCCAAGCGGCGCGCGCTCCGGCAACTGGGCCTGGGCGCCCGCAGCGCGCTGCCCGACAACGACGCGGTGGAAGATTCGGTGCGCGCCTACATCGAGCTGTTTTGCGCCGACAGCCAGCCGGCCGAACTCGACGCGCTGCGCCGGCTGGCGCTCGCGTGGATGGAGCGGCTGGCGCAATTCCGGCCGTATCTGGGCGGGGCGGTGTGGCACGGCACGGCCACCCGGCTGTCCGATGTGTACATCCAGCTGTTCTGCGATGACCCCAAATCGGCCGAGGTGGCGCTGATCGAACACAATGTGGACTACGAAGCCCGTACCATCGCGGGCTTCAATGGCGAACCCGTGGAGGCCCTGAGCCTCTCGAGCGTGAGCCGCGAACTGGGCGAGTCCATTGGTGTTCACTTGATGATTCACGATCACGACGACTTGCGTGGCGCGCTCAAGCGCGACGCGAAGGGGCGCGTTCCCCGCGGTGACATCGCCGCGGTGCGGGCGCTGCTGCGGGATGGCGGGGCATGAACACCGATCAGCCGCAGCAAACCGTGACCGCGCGGCGCCGCATCCTTTATGGGGCTGTGGCGAGCGTGGCCGGGCTGGCGGGCGCCGGCCTCGCGTGGTGGAAATGGCGCCCGGGCGCTGCGCCAGACGATGCCGCGGCGGCGCTGTGGCCCCTGGTCTTCGACACGCCCGCCGGTTCGACGCTGGCCATGAGCACTTTGCGCGGCAAGCCTCTGCTGCTCAATTTCTGGGCCACCTGGTGTCCACCCTGCATCGATGAAATGCCGCTTCTTGACAGCTTCTATCGCGAAAACTCGAATAAAAGCTGGCAAGTCGTTGGTTTGGCCATTGATCAACCCAGTGCGGTGCGAGCTTTCCTGCAGCGCACTCCGGTGAGTTTCCCGGTCGGACTGGCCGGACTGGGCGGCACCGAGTTGTCCAAGTCCCTGGGCAATCTGGTCGGTGGCCTGCCGTATACCGTGGTGATTTCCGGGGCCGGCGAACTGGTGCAGCGTAGAATGGGCCGCGTCACTTCGGCGGATTTGTCCGGCTGGGCCAAGATCCGATAGAACGGACAAAGTCCCCGACCGCAGCGCGCTCTGCCTTGCGGTCTCAACCCCAAACGCGCAAATAAGACAAAAATCGGCAAAAAAGAAGGAAGTAAGCGAATTTTGCTGTAAATTCGTGTTTCTTTCGTTTCTCGCCCGGAAAACCCATGGACTTGCGCAAACTGAAGACACTGATCGATCTGGTGTCTGAATCCAATGTCTCCGAACTGGAGATCACCGAGGCGGAGGGCAAGGTTCGAATCGTCAAAGGCAGTGGCGCGGCGGCCGTGGCGGCCGTGCCGGCGCCGGTACCTGCGGCGGTGCTGCCGCCGGCCGTGCCCGCTGCCCTCGGTCCGGTATCCGAAGCGCCGGCAGGGCATATCGTCAAGTCGCCCATGGTGGGCACCTTCTACCGCGCCGCGAGCCCGGGCGCCAAGTCTTTCGTCGAGATCGGTAGCCAGGTCAAGGAAGGGGACACGATCTGCATCATCGAGGCGATGAAGATCCTCAACGAGATCGAGGCCGACAAGGGCGGCACGATCAGCCAGATTCTTTGCGAGAACGGACAGGCCGTGGAGTTCGGGCAACCGCTTTTCCTGATCGTTTGACGGCTGTCCATGCGGAAGAAGAAAGATTGGGCCAAGCCCTGCAAGATCGGGACCAGCCCGGCGAGGGCGATTGAGCCTTGGAACCATGTTCAAAAAAATACTAGTCGCCAATAGAGGCGAAATCGCCCTGCGCATCCAGCGCGCCTGCCGCGAACTCGGGGTCAAGGCGGTGATGGTGTATTCGGAGGCCGACCGGGAAGCCAAGTACGTCAAGCTGGCCGAGGAGGCGGTGTGCATCGGGCCGGCGCCATCGCCCCAGAGTTACCTCAACATGCCCGCCATCATTTCCGCGGCGGAGGTGACGGACGCGGAAGCCATTCACCCGGGCTATGGTTTTCTCTCCGAGAACGCCGACTTCGCCGAGCGGGTGGAAAAGAGCGGGTTCCAGTTCATCGGGCCCACCCCCGAATCCATCCGCATCATGGGCGACAAGGTGGCGGCCAAGCAGGCCATGATCCGTGCCGGCGTGCCCTGCGTGCCGGGTTCGGACGGCGAATTGCCGGACGACCCGGCCCAGATCCGTCGCATGGCCAAGGCGGTGGGCTACCCCGTGATCATCAAGGCCGCCGGCGGCGGCGGCGGGCGCGGCATGCGGGTGGTCCACACCGAGGCGGCGCTGATCAACGCGGTGCAGATGACGAAGGCCGAGGCGGGCGCGGCCTTCGGCAATCCGGGCGTCTACCTGGAAAAGTACCTGCAGAATCCGCGGCACATCGAAATCCAGATCCTGGCGGACAAGCACCGCAACGTGGTGTACCTGGGCGAGCGCGACTGCTCCATGCAGCGGCGCCACCAGAAGATCATCGAGGAAGCGCCGGCGCCCGGGATTCCCCGCAAGCTAATCGACAAGATCGGTGAGCGCTGCGTCACCGCCTGCAAGAAAATCGGCTACCGGGGCGCGGGCACCTTCGAGTTCCTGTACGAAGACGGCGAGTTCTATTTCATCGAGATGAACACGCGGGTCCAGGTCGAGCATCCGGTCACCGAGCTGATCAGCGGCGTCGATGTGGTCAAGACCCAGATCAGGGTGGCGGCGGGCGAGAAGCTGCCGTTTGGCCAGCGCGACATCGTGCTGCGCGGCCACGCAATCGAATGCCGCCTCAACGCCGAGGACCCGTACAAGTTCGTGCCGTCGCCGGGGCGCATCACCACGTGGCACGCGCCGGGCGGCCCCGGTGTGCGCGTGGACTCGCATGTCTACACCAACTATTTCGTGCCGCCCAACTACGATTCCATGATCGGCAAGATCATCGTGCACGGCGACAACCGCGAGCAGGCGCTGGCGCGGATGCGCACCGCGCTGCTGGAGACCGTGGTGGAAGGCATCAACACCAACATCGCCCTGCACCGGGAATTGAT
>JAMPXR010000277.1 GCA_023701085.1 Ramlibacter sp.
AAAGGGAATTGACCGGCGACTCCGGCTTCGCGGCGCGCATCGAGGCATCGGCGCCCGTCATGGAGCCCTCGGCCGGCGTGCGCTTCCATCCCTACCTCTTCGTCGACCACGGCCGCGTGTCGAACCACAAGGGCCTGCCCTGCCGCGGCACGGCGGGCGTGTCGTGCTCTGTCACCGGCGCCGGCGTGGGCGCCCGCGTGAACATGGGCACGAGCACCAGCGCGACGCTGGACATCGCGCGCGCCTTGAAGGACGGCATCACCACGTCCTCCGGCGACGTGCGGGGCCATGTGTCGATCAATTTTGTCTTCTGACGCCAGCGCGCCGGGACCGTCCGTTCAAAGGATTGCGCCATGAAACCTGCACCCCGCTCTCGCGCACACACCGCAACGGCAAGCCATCGCGGCTTTGCCAGGAATCCCCTTGCGGCGGCGGCCGCCGCCGCACTGGTGGCGCTCCCGGCAGCGGCCTGGGCCCAGTTGCCGACCGGCGCCGCCGTCGTCAGCGGCACCGCGGGCATCGCGACCAGCGGCGGCAACATGACGATCGCCAACAGCCCCAATGCCATCCTGAACTGGAACAGTTTCTCGATCGGTGCGCAGAACGGGGTGCGGTTCCAGCAGGCCGATGCCGCCAGCCAGGTGCTCAACCGCGTCATCGGCAACGATCCCTCCAGCATCCTCGGCGGCCTGTCCTCGAACGGCGGCGTGTGGCTGGTCAACCCCCATGGCGTGCTGTTCGGGCCCAACGCCCGCATCGACGTGGGCGGTCTGGTCGCGTCCACCCTGGGCATATCGAACGACGATTTCCTCAGCGGCCGATACAAGTTCGACAGCGCGGGCCCGCTGGGCGGCCAGGTGCTCAACCAGGGCGCGATCAACACCAGTTTCGGCGGCCGCGTCTGGCTGATGGGCGACTCGGTGCGCAACGAAGGCCTGGTCCAGACGCCCGGCGGCAACATCGTCCTGGCCGCCGGCAAGAGCATCGAACTGATCGATTCGGGCATGCCGAACGTCACCGTGCGCGTCACCGCACCGGAAAACGAGGCCTTGAACCTGGGCAGCCTGATCGCCGGCGCGAGCGGCAGCATCGACCTGCACGGCGGCATCGTCAACCAGCAGGGCATGGTGCGTGCCGACAGCATCGGCACGGACGGCGCGGGCCGCATCTTGATCCGCGCGCAGGGCGACGTGACGCTCGGCGACGCCAGCGTGACCAGCGTGACCAGCGCGAGCAACGCGGGCACTGGCGCGGGCGGCACCCTGCTGGTGCAGTCGGCCGCGGGCACGACCTCCGTCACGGGGCATGCAACGGCGGCCAGCGCCGGCGGCAGCGGCGGACAGATCCATCTGCTGGGCAGGAACGTCGGCGTGTACCGTCAGGCCGAGGTGGATGTGTCCGGAAGCACCGGGGGCGGCCAGGTGCTCGTGGGCGGCGACTACCAGGGCGCCAACGCCGCGGTGCCCAACGCCAGCGCGACCTACGTCGGCCCGGACGCGGTGATCAAGGCGAACGCCACCGGCGCGGGCGACGGCGGCAGGGTGATCGTCTGGGGCGACGGCGCGGCACGCGTGTACGGCGCCATCGAGGCGCGCGGCGGCGTTCAGGGTGGCAACGGCGGCTTCGTGGAAACGTCGGGCGGCTACCTGGACGCGCGGCCCAGGCGCATCGATGCCGGCGCGCCCGCCGGCCAGCCGGGAACCTGGCTGCTCGATCCTTACGACATCACCATCGCTGGCGGTGAGCCCGCGGAAGTCTTCGTCTCCACCACGGATGCCGGCAATTTCGTCGTCACGTCCAACCAGGACAGTTCGGTGGTCGCGGCCTCGCGCATCAATGAGCAGTTGGGCCGGGGCACGAACGTCGTGGTGCGCACGGGCACGTCCCCGTCCAGCACGCAGGCGGGGAACATCGTGGTCGCGGGGAACATCTTCCCGCAGGAGCCGGCGCCGGAGCCGGAGCCGGAGCGTCCTCCGGAGCCGACCACCCCCCCCGGGTGTCCGCCCACGATCTTCTGCGACGGCACCCTGTTTTCGGCCGTGCTCAGCTCCCATGCATCCGGATCGCTGACGCTCGAGGCGCACAACGACATCATCGTCCAGGCGGGCGTGAGCATAGGCTCCGGCTCCGCCGTCGGGTCCATGCCCCTGACCTTCATCGCCGACAGCGACGGCAACAACGCGGGCGGCATCAGCCTGCAGCAGGGAGCCTCGCTGAGCACGAACGGCGGGAACATCCGCATGTCGGGTACCGGCATCGCGGCCAACGGCGCCAGCCTGAACGCGGGCGCGGGCAGCATCGTGCTCGCCGGGCAGGGCGTGGGCGGCGGCGGCTTGGTGTCGCTCAGTGGCGCGCAGCTGAGTTCATCGGCGCCGGGCGATTCCATCACTATCGTCGCCGGCCGGGTCACCAATTCGGGGAGCTCGCTCGCCACGCCGAGCGGCCGCTGGCTTATCCATCTGGGTGCGGGACAGGCGTCCACGTTCGCATCGGACCTGGGTGGCCTCGGCTACGAGTTCGTGCAGTTCAACGCGCCGTTCGGGACCAGCCCCGCGCTGTCGGGCTTGGGCCAGCATGGCGTGCTGCTGCCCGATCCCTTGAACGTGCAAGTCCGGGTCAACGCGACGCGGCCTTATGACGCCACGGTCCAGGCCAGCTTCGACTCGCTGCTGTCGCACAACGCCCCGGCCGGGTTCAACGTGCAGGCCGTCGCGCCCGGTACCGTGCAGGGCACGTTCCAGGACCCGAACGTGGGCGTCGACAAACCGATCAGCTTCACCGGCCAGAAGTTCGCGCTTCGGACCTCCACCAACAAGCCGGTGTTCGGCACCAGCTTGTCGCACGTGGGGGACATCACGCCGGCCCTGCTGACCTACATCGCCGATCCGGCGCTGCGCGAAGTCGGCTTCCCCATCGTCGGCCTGACGGGAAACGTGACCGGCTTCAAGGGCGCGGACTCCCCGGCGAGCGCCACATCGGGCACCTTGCTCTGGCAGACCGACGCGACGCCCGCTTCTCCCGAGGGCATCTATGCCATCAACGGCACGGGACTGTCCGCGCAGAACTATGCATTCACCCAGGCGCCCGGAAACGCCACAGCCCTGACGCTGCTGGCGATCAACACGCCGGGCGCGCCCGGGCAGACAGCGGCGCAGAGCAGCACGTCCGCCACGGCCCAGGGGATCGATTCCGTCGTCGCCTCCATCAGCCATCCGAGCCTGGGATTCGGCGGCGTGTTCGACATCTCCAGCCCGCTCGCGCAATCGTGCTTCGGGCCTGTGAACATCGCAACGGTCAAGCCGGAGGAACTCACGCAGCTGCTCGATTGCCGCAAGGATTACAAGCGCCGGCTTTTCGCGGAAGCGATCTACAAGCTCGAGAACGACCCGTCTCTTGCGGATGTGCCGCCTTGCGCCAGCGCGGCGCAAGCCGCCTCGGGCTCGTGCCACATCACCGCCCAGCAGCTGTCGCAGATCCATGACAGCCCCGCCAGGGCCGAGACCGTCAGGGCCCCACGGGCGGCGACCGCGGCCCTGCCGCAGATCGAGCGCAAGATCGCTGTCCTGATCGGTATCAACGACTACGCGGACAAGAAGATCCCGCGGCTGGAGAATGCGGTGCCGGACGTGGACGCCGTGTCCAGGATCTTCGCCGGGAAGCTGGGGTACGAGGTTCGCGTGGTCCGCAACGCGAACAAGGCGGAAATCATCCGCACCCTCAATGAGCTTTCGACCCAGGCCAACAGCTCCGACAGCGTCGTCGTCTACTACGCCGGCCATGGCCTGTCGCTGGAAAAAAACGGCGCCGGCTACTGGATTCCGTCCGACGCGCCGGCCACCGACCCCAAGCGCTGGATCTCCAACAGCGACATCGCCAAGCTGCTCGCCGGTGTGCGGGCCCGGCAGATGGCGGTCATCTCGGACAGCTGCTATTCGGGCGCGTTCGCCCGGGAAGGAATGGCGTCGGTGGGCCGCGGCGTGACGCCGGAGGAGGTGCTGACGAAGCGGTCCGTGGTGGTGTTGTCTTCTGGCGGGGACGAGCCCGTCGCGGACGAGGGCAAGGACGGCCACTCCATCTTCGCGTGGAATCTGATGAGGGCGATGGAATCCGTGAAGAACTGGCGGCCCGGCAGCACGGTCTTCGAAGACATCCAGCTCGGCGTGCGCAAGGAGTTTCCGCAGACGCCCCGGTACGGCTCCGTGACCTCGGCCGGCCACCAGCAAGGCGGTGACTATCTGTTCGAACTGAGGTGAAGCACCGCCACAGAAGCGCCCGGGTCGCGGGACGCCCCGGCGGCCCGCAACGCCGGTTCGGCGCCGGCGCGCGCCCTCCCCGCTATTCGACGAGCGTCTTGACGGTGACCCTGCGGTTCTCGGGCGCGTCGATCTGATTGCGGTTGAACAGTTCGCTCTGGCCCTTGCCCACCGGCCGCAGGCGGCTGGCGTCGATGTGGTGGTTTTCCGTCAGGTAACTCACCACGG
>JAMPXR010000278.1 GCA_023701085.1 Ramlibacter sp.
ACGTGCCATGGCGCTATCGCTATGGCCTGTACCAGGGCCACAAGCTGGACACCGCCGGCCAGATCGCTTATGCACGTCTGCTCGAGGAAGCCTTCCTGCCTCGGGTGGCCGCGCGCCTGCAGACGCTGCTGCGCAATGCGCCCGCCGGCAACGCCGACTACCTGTACCAGGCGCTGAAGGCGTACCTGATGCTCGGCGGGGCTGGCCCGTTCGATGCCGATGCGCTGAAGGTGTGGATTCGGGCCGACTGGGACCGCACCCTGGCCGCCGCCACGGTGGCCGAGCGCAAGCAGCTCGATGAACACCTGGACGCCTTGATGCGCGACAAGGTCGTGATCTCGCCGTTCCCGCTCAACCAGCAGCTCGTTGGCAGCGCGCGCGCGGTGCTCAACCAGCAGCCGCCGGCCAACCGCACCTACAGCCGGATCAAGGCGCGGCTGCTGGGTCCCGATCCGCCCGAGTTCACGATTGCCGCCGTGGCGGGTCCGGAGGCGCCCAATGTGCTGGCGCGGGCCAGCAGGCTGCCGCTCAACGCGGGTATCCCGGGTCTGTTCACCGCGCGCGGCTATCCGCGCTTCCAGAAGGAACTGGCCGCGGCCATGGCCGACATGGGGCTGGAAGACGCCTGGGTGCTGGGCCGCGCCGCGCCCGCGGCCAAGGCGGCGCCGCCCAATCCGGTCGAGTTGCTGCAGCAGTCGCAGCAGGTGACGCGCCTGTACCTCACCGAGTACGCCAGGTTGTGGCAGGACTACCTGAACGACGTGCGGCTGATCGGCCGCAACAGCCTGTCCGACACCATCGCGGTGACGCGCCTGCTGGCCAGCGTGGAGTCACCCCTGCTGTTGCTCACGCGCGCGGCCGCCAAGGAAACCACCTTGATCCAGACCGACCGCTCCGGCGGCACGCGGGTCGACCAGGCGATGGACAAGCTGGGGCGCCTGCGCCAGGAAGTCACGGCCGCGGCCGGCGCGGCGCGCGGCCTGAACGCGGCCTCGGGCCTGGACGACAGGATCGAGATGATCGTGCAGGGGCCGTTTGCCACCCTGCACAGCGTGACGCGGGGCGCGCCCGGCACGGCGCCCATCGACGGCCTGAGCAAGGTGCTCGACGACTACCTGGCCAGCCTGGTCGCGGCGGAGAGCGCGCTGCGCGGGGGCACCATTCCGCGGACCCAGGATGCCGAGAATCGCCTGCGCGCCGAAGCCGTGCGCATGCCGCCGCCGGTGCGCGGCGTGCTCGAGGCGCTGGTGGGGCAGGCCACGCAGCAGATCGCGGGGGGCACCCGATCGAGCGCCAGCGCCAGTGTGAAGGGCAGCGTGGGGCAGACCTGCGCGGCGGTGATCGCGGGCCGCTATCCGCTGGCCCGGCGCGCCACGCAGGACGTGCAGCCCAACGACTTCGCCCAGGTGTTCGGGCCGGGTGGACTGATGGACGAGACCTTCCAGAAGAACCTCGCGCCCTATGTGGACACGTCCAAGGCGACATGGGCGCCGCGCCCCGGGCCGGAGGGCGCGGCCGCCGGCTCGGCGTCCGACCTGGCGCAGTTCCAGCGCGCATCCGTCATTCGCGATGCCTTCTTCGCGCCGGGCAGCCGCAGCATGAAGTTCGACCTGATCGTGCGCGTGGTGCAGCTTGGCGGCGCGGACAAGGTCGAACTCGACATCGACGGACAGGTCGTCAGCGCGGGCGCAGGCAGCGACGGGTCCAAGCGCATCAGCTGGCCGGGCGGGCGCGGCACCAACCAGGTGAAATTGACGGTGGGCCGGGGCGCGCCCCTGACCACGGAAGGGCCCTGGGCGCTGCACCGCCTGATCGACCGCGGCCAGGTGCAAGGCGGCACCCCGCCCGAGCGTGTCCTGGCCCATTTCAACCTGGACGGACGCACGGTGGGCATCGAGTTCGCCGCGCAGTCGGTGCGAAACCCATTGCGGTTGCCGCAGCTCGAAGGATTTGGCTGCCCGGGGCGAGGTTGAGATGGGTCCATCACGCCGCGCCGGCGATGCGCCGGATGCAGACGCCGAAGACATCGCGCGCCGCTTCGCATGGTTCGGCAAGCTGCCCAGCGCGGGCGACTTCGTTTCCAGGCGCATGCCTTACGCGGTCCGGCAATTCTGGGACCGCTGGTGCGCCGACGGCATGGATGCGCTGAAGGCGTCCAGCGGCGCGAGCGGCCTGGACGTGTGGGGCGCAACGCCCAAGTGGGCGTTCCTGCTGCCCGGGCAGCCCGGCGTGCCGACCGGGCAGCTGGGCGTGTTCGCGCCCTCGTGCGACCGCGTGGGCCGCATCTTTCCGTTCATCGTGGTCGCGCCCCTCGTGCCCGACCAGCAATCCGTGCTGGTCGATCGCGCGGCCGCGCTGGGACTGGCCTGGGGCGAGGCGGTGGGCCAGGCCCAGGCCGCACGGCTGGGCATCGATGCCCTCGACGCCGGACTGCACGCGGCGCTGGCCGAGACCCTGGCCGGCGAACCCGACGAGGACGACGACGATGACAGGACCACCCTGCCGCTGGGTATCGACCCCGCACCGGCGCCGCTGCCCTGGCCGCGCCTGAGCCGCGATTTCGACATGCGCGGTTCGCAAAGCTATTGGTGGAGCGTGCCCCCGACCGCCACCGGCTACCAGGCGCGCCTGCATCACGGCCCGCTCATGACGCTGCACTTCCTCGATCTGTGTCGATAAGGGGGCGCCCGTGCAACGACGAGCGCGCCCGCCGATAATGGGTTCTCCCCGTACGCTGCGGCAAGCTGTTTATTTCATCCTCGCGGCTTGACCGGGCAGGTGGGCGCCTACGCTATGTCTGAAACCGGAAACGACGACAAGACCGTCCTGCCCACGCCGCTCGGCGCTTCGGGCGCCGCGGATGCGCCGGTCCCCGGTGTCGATCCGGACGAACACAATGCGCTGCCTGTCGGCACGCGCGTCGCCGAGTTCGAGATCAAGTCCATCATCGGCGTCGGCGGATTCGGCATCGTCTACCTCGCACACGATCATTCCCTGGGCCGCGACGTGGCGCTCAAGGAATATCTTCCGGCGTCCCTCGCCTACCGGAACGGGCTGGGCGTCAGCATCAGGACGGCGCGCCAGGCCGATACCTTCGCCGCCGGGCTGTCCAGCTTCATCAACGAAGGCAGGGTCCTCGCGCATTTCGACAATCCGTCGCTCGTGAAGGTGTACCGGTTCTGGAACGCCAACGGAACCGCCTACATGGTCATGCCCTATTACGAGGGCCCGACCCTGAAGCAGGCCCTCCAGGACGGCACCGAAGCGCCGACCGAAGCCTGGTTGAAAGGCCTGCTGCTGCCGCTGTTGTCCGCCCTGGAACTGCTGCACGGGGAAAACTACTTTCACCGCGACATCGCGCCCGACAACATCCTGCTGGTGAAGGGGAAGCGGCCGATCCTGCTCGACTTCGGCGCGGCGCGCCGCGTGATCGCCGGCAGCACCAAGGCGCCCACGGTCATCCTGAAACCCGGCTATGCGCCGGTGGAGCAATACTTCGACAACCCCGACATGGCGCAGGGGGCGTGGACCGACATCTACGCGGTGGCGGCCGTGATGCACTACGCCATCATGGGCAAGGCACCGGTGCCTTCCGTCAGCCGGTTGATGAAGGACACGGCGACGCCGCTGGCGCAGGCGGCGGCCGGGCGGTACAGCGACGCCTTCCTGCGTGCGATAGACCGTGCGCTGTCGGTGCGACCCGAACATCGGCCGCAGACGATCGCGCAGTTCCGCGAATCGCTGGGCCTGGCCGATTCGACGGCCGATGAGGTGACGCGCGCCAGCGAGGCACCCAAGCGGGCTGCGAGCAAGCCGGATCGCAAACTTCTGGCCGTGGGCGGCGGAATTCTCGCGTTGGTCGCCGTCGTGGGCGCCGCCTTCTACTTCATGTCGGGGCCGGACCAAGCCCCCGCCGCAAAGCCAAGCGCGCCGGTGCTGGCCGAGGGCGCCAAACCCGCGCCTGCCACCGTGAGCCCGCCGGTCGCGCAACCCGTTCCGGCGGAACGCCCGGCCGCGCAAGCACCCGCGCCACCGGCAGCCGATGCGAGCCGGCCCTTCAAGCCCTCCGACGCCCTGGCGCAGTTGTACGAGTTGCGCGAGCCGGACCATCGCGTGGAGGTCGTGCTGGAAAGAACGAAGGTGCGCGTCGGAAAGGACAAGCTGCGCTTTCGCGTGCAGTCGGACCGGCCGGGGTACCTTTATATCCTCATGGTGGGAACGGAAAAGCAGCACATCAACCTGCTCTTTCCCAATTCGCTGGACCAGAAGAACCAGACGCAGGCGCGTCAGCCGGTCAACCTGCCGCGCGCGGGATGGACCATGACAGCCGGAGGCCCGCCCGGGACCAATGAATTCGTCGCCCTGGTTTCCGAGCGGCCGCGCGATTTCGGCCAGATCGGATTGACCAAGGTCGGGCCCTTCGCCGAATTCGCGCTGGACAATCTCGCGGCGATGTTTCGCTCGAACCCCGGGAA
>JAMPXR010000279.1 GCA_023701085.1 Ramlibacter sp.
CTCCAGGATGTCGGCCGGCGCCGGCTTGAGCACCACCTGGTACTGGTAATAGTGCTGCAGCCGGTTCGGGTTTTCGCCGTAACGCCCGTCCTTGGGCCGCCGGCTGGGCTGCACATAGGCCGCTTTCCAGGGCTCGGGCCCGAGCGCGCGCAGAAAAGTCGCCGTGTGGGACGTGCCGGCGCCGACTTCCATGTCGTAGGGCTGCAGCAGCGCGCAGCCTTGCTGGTCCCAGTAGGACTGCAACTTCAGGATGATTTGCTGGAAGGTCAACATGCGGGATCGAAAGCGGCGCGCGGCAAACCGTTGATTTTACGGCTGCGCAGCAGCGCCGCCGGCGCGCTGGCGCCACGCGGCGGCGACCACCGCGAGCAGCGCCAGCGCCCAGAGCGGCCACAGCCCCAGGCGCGCGACCCAGGCCGCATAGGGCGTGATGGCGGTGCGGCCCTCGACCTCGCCGGCCAGCACGCCGCGGGTGTGGCGCGGCAGCGAATGGGTGACGCGGCCGAGATGGTCGATGATGACCGTGGCGCCGGTGTTGGTGGCGCGGATCATCGGGCGCTGGAACTCGAGCGCGCGCATCCGGCTGATCTGCAGGTGCTGGTCGATCGCCACCGTGTTGCCGAACCACGCGATGTTGCTCACGTTCACGAGGATGGTGGGCGCCTTGGCCGGGTCCGCGAACTGCGCGGCCAGCTCTTCTCCGAACAGGTCTTCGTAGCAGATGTTGGGCGCCAGCCGCTGGCCCTGCCATTCGAACGGCGACTGCCCGAGCGCGCCGCGGTCGAAGTCGCCCAGCGGGATGTTCATCAGGTCGGTGAACCACCGGAACAGGGGAGGGATGAACTCACCGAAGGGCACCAGGTGGTGCTTGTCGAAGTGGTAAAGCGGCGCGCCCGGCTTCAGGCCGATCACCGAGTTGGTGTAGCCCTCGCTCATGCTGCCCAGCGGAATGCCGACCAGGGCGGCCTGCCGTCCCTGCGCAAAGCGTGCGGCCAGCGCTTCGAAATAGCCGGCCGGCAGTTGCCGGGGCAGCATCGGAATCGCGGTTTCCGGCGCCACCACCAGGCTTGCCGTGCTGTCGCGCAACTGCCGGCCGTACCAGTCCAGCGCGACCGGAATGCCGGTGCCGCCCTGGAACTTCTCGTCCTGCGGGATGTTGCCCTGCAGCAGCGCCACCGACAGCCGCGGCCCGCCGGGCGCAGCCGGGGGAGCCGCCGCCATGTTGCACGCGGCCAGCAAGCTTGCCGCGCCCGCGAGCGCGACCCAGTAGCGCCAGGAAGTCAGCGTGCCCTTGCGTGCCAGCAGCGACAGCGCGAACGCCAGCGCGGCCGCGACGAAGGCGATCCCGTGCACGCCGACCCGCGGCGCCAGGAACGAGAGCGGGCCATCGACATGGGCATAACCGATGGCGCCCCAGGGGAAGCCGGTGAACAGCGTCACGCGCAGCAGTTCGGCCAGCAGCCACAGCGCCGCGAAAGCCAGGGCGCGCAGCATGGGGCCGGGCCGATGCAGCGCCGCGAACAGCGCGCAGGCCCCCGCGTAGTACGAGGCCAGGAATGCGGCCAGCGCCAGCACCGCGAGCGCCGCCAGCGGCGAAGCCAGCCCGCCGTACACATGCATGGAGATGAACAGCCACCAGAACACGCCCGCCAGCCAGGACGTGGCGAAGGCCCAGCCGAGCAGCGCCGCGCGCCGCCAGGAAGCCGCCTGCTGGACCATCCACGCCAGCACGGCCAGCGACGCGAGCTGCAGCCACCAGGAGGGTTGGCCATCCCAGGGCGCGGCGATAGCCACGGCCTGCAGCAGGCCGGCCAGCAGCGCAAGAAGATACATCAACCGGGGCCACCGCGGATCCGGCTTCGCCGGGCCGCTGATGGCGCCCCCCTGAGCGGGAGAGGACCAAGCCCGAGGGGGATTGGGCCGCAGGCCGCTTCGGGGAGGAGTTTATTCACCCCGTATGGCCTTCATCGTCGACCGGCGACACCTTGAACCAGCGCACCGCGCCGCCCTTGGTGTGCAGCACCACGAAGTTCAGCCCGGCCAGCGCGTAGTGCTCGCCGCGCTTGGGCACATGCCCCATCTCATGGGCGATCAGGCCGCCGATGGTGTCGAATTCCTGTTCTTCGTCGGTCGGCGCCAGGGTGACACCGAACGCCTCGCCCACGCGCTGCACGGCGGTGTCGCCGCTGACCCGGTAGGTGCGGTCGGCCAGGCCGAAGATGTCGCCGTCGTTGTCCTCGATGTCGAATTCGTCCTCGATGTCGCCGACGATCTGTTCGAGCACATCCTCGATGGTGATGAGGCCGGCCACCCGGCCGAACTCGTCGATCACGATCGCCAGGTGATTGCGGTTGCCGCGGAATTCGCGCAGCAGGTCGTTCAGCTCCTTGGTCTCGGGCACGAACACCGCGGGCCGCAGCAGCGCGCGGATGTTCAGCTCGGGCGCGCGCTGCAGCTTCAGGAGGTCCTTCGCCAGCAGGATGCCGATGATGTTCTCGCGGTCGCCTTCGTAGACCGGAAAGCGCGAATGGGCGGTGTCGATCACGACGCGCAGGATTTCGTCGTAGGGCGAATCGATGTTCAGCAGGTCCATCCGCGGCGCGGCCACCATCACGTCGCCCGCGGTGAGTTCCGCCATCCGGATGACGCCCTCGAGCATCACGCGGGATTCGGCGCCTATGACTTCGTTGTCCTCGGCGTCGGCCAGCGTCTCTATCAATTCGGCTTTGGAGTCCGGTCCCGAATGGATGAACTCGGCAATCTTCTGCAGGAAAGTGCGCTTGTCTTCCTTTTCGACGGGAGCTCGCGCAGGGTGCGGGTCGGACACAGTCTTGGGTTGCAGGACGTGCGGTGGTTGGGGGACCACTAGGATAGCGGAAGAATGTGGCCGTCACCTCGGCCATCGACGGCCGCCGTCCTTCGGCCCGGCCGCACAGACGCCGCAGCGCCGCAACAGGCTGGTCCTGGGCTGCGCTCAGCGGGCCGACCGGCGCCGCGCTTCGGTGACGCCCCGGCGCACTTCCTGCACGCTCGACAGGAATTCCCAGAAGCTCTTGGCCTGTGCTTTCAGGTGGTAGTCGGTCTGCGCCAATTGCTCCGCCAGGATTTCGCTCATGCGGCTGTCCAGGGTGGCCGGCGGCAGGCGCAGGTGCGCATCGGTTTCGCTGCCGGCGCGCTCCAGCGTGGCCCCGGCATTGCGGGCAATCTTGAGCATGGCCGTGTTCTCGCTGAGGGCGTGGATGAACAGCAGCTCGACGCCCTCGTTGCGCGCATGCATGACGGCGCGGTCGAACAGGCGGGCGCCGTAGCCACGGCCGCGGGCTTTCTTGGCCACGGACACGCCGAATTCCGCGCAGGACTTCAGGGCCGGATCCAGCGAAAACGCCAGATGCGCCATGGCGATGAGTTCGAGCTTGCGGTTGTAGACGCCAAAGATATCGTCGCGCTCAAAATCGAGGCCGGCGACATAGCGCTCGATCTGCTCGTCCGTGGCGGCATAGCCGAACCGCAGGTAGCGGTCGTGTTCATCGAGCGCCAGCAAGTGGCTGGCGATGCGGTCGCGGTGGCCCGGGCCCAGCGAACGGATGGGAACGTTCACGGCCCGCTTGGCGATTTCTGCTGTTTCACTCATGGCTTCAATTTAAGGGTTTTCACCAACAAACCCAAGCATTCTTGTAGCCTAACCGAGACGGTCAGGTAGTCCTACCTAATCCCCAAAACGCAGGGCACAGATCAATGCCTGAGTTTTACTTTGCTGTATATAAGGGAACTTTCAGGTTCATTCGAAAATAACTCCGGTGACCGCTTACAGTCGGACCCTCGCTTGCATTCGCGAAAGACCCCCGCCATGAAACCCGCCATGCCCGACCCCGCCGCTCAGCACGCCGCCTGGGACAACCCCATGGGCACCGACGGCTTCGAATTCATAGAGTACGCGGCACCCGACCCCCAGGCAATGGGCCAGTTGTTCGAACGCATGGGCTTCAAGGCGATCGCGCGGCATCGGCACAAGAACGTGTTGCTGTATCGGCAGGGCGGCATCAATTTCGTGGTCAACGCGGAACCCGATTCGTTCGCGCAGCGCTTCGCGCGGCTGCACGGTCCCAGCGTGTGCGCGATCGCCTTCCGCGTGGGCGACGCCAAGGAGGCCTATGAGCGCGCGATCGCGCTGGGCGCCTGGGGCTACGCGGGCCAGGCCGGTCCCGGCGAGCTGAACATCCCGGCGATCAAGGGCATTGGCGACTCCATCATCTATTTCATAGACCGCTGGCGCGGCAAGAACGGCGCGAAGGAAGGCGAGATCGGCAACATCGGCTTTTACGACGTCGACTTCGAGCCGCTGCCGGGCGCGCAGCTGAACCCCGCGGGCTGCGGCCTGACCTACATCGACCACCTCACCCACAACGTGCACCGCGGCCGCATGGAGGAATGGGCGGGTTTCTACGAGCGCCTGTTCAATTTCCGCGA
>JAMPXR010000280.1 GCA_023701085.1 Ramlibacter sp.
GGCGGCGTTGCCGCCGCCGATCACCAGGACGTCATGCATGTGCCGGCACTTTAGCGGGCCGCGCCGCGCCGCGCCAGCGGGACGGACACATGGGGGTATCACAATTCGTGATGGCCCGATCGTCCACGCGCCGGCGGCCGGTTAAGCTTCGGGGTCATGGAACTTCGCCAGTTGCGCTACTTCATCCGCGTCGCGGAGCTCGGGAGCATGAGCCGCGCGGCGCTCGATCTGGGCGTCGTGCAGCCGACCCTCAGCCAGCAGATCACGCGCCTGGAGGGCGAGCTGTCCACCCGCCTGCTGCAGCGCACCTCCAAGGGCGTCTCGCCCACCGAGGCGGGGCTGGCGTTCTTGCGGCAGGCGCAGCTGGCCATCCGGCACGCCGACGAAGCGGCCCGCGCCGCCCAGCAGTCGCGCCTGTCGGGCGTGGTCAGCGTGGGGCTGGCCCCCACCACGGCCTGCGTGCTGGGGCTGCCCCTGATGACGGCCGTGCGGCAGCGCTATCCCGACGTGCGCCTGCACATGGTCGAAAGCCTGTCGGGGCACCTGGCCGCGATGCTCAATGCGCGGCAGCTCGATCTGGCGGTGCTGTTCGACACCGATCCCGGCCGGCGCTGGAGCGTGACCGCGCTGGTCGAGGAAAAGCTGTTCCTGATCCGCTCGCGCGGCAGCGCACGCGCGCCGCTGCCCCCCAGGCTGACGCTGGCCGAGCTCAAGGGCCTGCCGCTGATCCTGCCCAGCGCCACGCACGGGCTGCGCAGCGCGCTGGACGAAGCGTTCGCGGGCCAGCGGCTGGGCCGGCTGCAGCCGATCGAGATCGACTCGCTGTCCATGCTCATGGACGCGGTGCGCGCCGGCCTGGGCTGCACCATCCAGCCGCGCGCCGCGCTGGCCCGCGTGCCGGATTGGCGCGAGGCCTTCGAGGTCGCGGAAATTTCGGGGCGCCGGCTGCGCCGCATCAACTCGCTGTGCAGCCTGTCGGACGACGAGCTCTCGCCCGCCGCGCTGGCGGTGCGTGTCGTGCTGGCGGACTGCGCACGCGCGCTGGTGCGTTCATCGGACTGGGCGGGCGCGGCGCTGAGTCATCGACACACGGCGGATACGCCTGTCGACCGCGCCGGGGCGCGCACCGGCGGGCCGGCCCGGCGCTCCAACCATTGAACCCCCGCGCATGGGGCGGCCGGCGCAGCCTGCATCGGGCGCGGGTGCGCCGCGCTCACCCATGAAGCTCAGCCGCGACGGGCAGCTTCGATGGCCGCGATGTCGATTTTTCGCATCTGCATCATGGCCTCGAAAGCGCGCCTGGCCGCGGCGCGGTCGGGATCGGCGATGGCGGCTGTCAGGACGCGTGGCGTGATCTGCCACGACAGGCCCCACTTGTCCTTGCACCAGCCGCAGGCGCTTTCCTGGCCGCCGTTGCCGACAATCGCGTTCCACAGGCGGTCGGTTTCGGACTGGTCCTCGGTCGCCACCTGGAACGAAAACGCCTCGCTGTGCCTGAATGCGGCACCGCCGTTCAAGCCCAGACAGGGGATGCCGATCACCGTGAACTCGACCGTCAAGACGTCCCCCTCCTTGCCGGCGGGGTAGTCGCCCGGCGCCCGATGGACCGCGCGCACCGCACTGTCGGGGAACGTTTCGGCGTAGAACTGGGCGGCCTCCAGGGCGGTGCCGTCGTACCACAGGCAAATCGTGTTCTTGCTGACCACAGGCGTTCTCCCAGGTTGTGACGGGGTCCGTGCCCTCGAGCGCGAAGCCCGCCCCATTTTCCAGGCGATCGGCGCTCCCCGGCGTAACGATTCGCGCAGCGGCGGCGAAGTCCGCAGGCCGCGGTCGCAGCGGCGCCCGGCAGGCGACGCGTGGGCACCGTGCCGCGGAATGCCGCGCGGACGGCTATGGCAGGGGCAACGCCGTCTTGTACCGGACCTGCTTCAGCGCGAAGCCCGACCGGATCTTCTCGATCCCCCGTATCGGCGTGAGCTGCTCCAGGATGAACCGCTCCAGCGCCTCGATATCGGGGACCACCACGCGGATCAGGTAATCGCTTTCGCCGGTCATCAGGTAACACTCCATCACCTCGTCATGTTCCGCGATGCGGCGCTCGAATTCGGCCAGTGCCTGTTTGCTCTGTTCCTTCAGGCTGATGTTGATGAACACGTTCAGGCCCAGGCCCAGCGCCTTGGCGCTGGCCAGCGCGACGTAGCGCTCGATCACGCCGGCGGCTTCGAGCGCTTTGACGCGCGCCAGGCAGGGCGAAGGCGAAAGGTGCACGCGGCGGGCCAGTTCGACGTTGCTGAGCGAGCCGTCTTGCTGCAACTCCGCAAGAATCAGCAGATCTGTCTTGTCCAGCTTCATTTGGCGGCATTTTATGCTTTTGGGTGCCGGCTGCTCCTCATTTTTGACACCCAATTTCGGTGCAGCGGGCCTACAGTCGCAAGATGACCGACCACAGCATTTCCCGCTTCCTGCAGGCCGATGGCGGCGACACCGATCCGGCCGAAACCCGTGAATGGCGCGACGCCTTGCTGGCCCTGGTGGCGAACGAGGGGCCGCAGCGCGCGCGCTTCGTGCTGGACCAGCTGGCGGCGCTGGCGGCCGGCCTGCAGATCGGCTGGGTGCCCGAGCTGGTGACGCCCTACGTCAATACGATCGCCGTCGACCAGCAGCCGCCGTTCCCGGGCGACCTCGCGATCGAGGAAAGGCTCGCTTCGATCATGCGCTGGAACGCGCTGGCGATGGTGGCGCGCGCCAACAAGGCCTATGGCGAGCTGGGGGGCCATATCGCCAGCTACGCGAGCGCGGCCGACCTGTTCGAGGTCGGCTTCAATCATTTCTTCCGGGCCCGTGACGAGCGCCAGGGCGGCGACCTGGTGTTCTTCCAGCCGCACAGCGCACCCGGCGTCTATGCGCGCGCCTTCCTCGAAGGCCGGCTGAGCGAGGACGACCTGGCGCATTACCGGCAGGAGGTCAGCGCGCCACGCCATGGCGCGCGCGGGCTGTCGAGCTATCCGCACCCCTACCTGATGCCGGACTTCTGGCAGTTCCCGACCGGCTCGATGGGCATCGGCCCGATCAGCTCGATCTACCACGCGCGCTTCATGCGCTACCTGACGCATCGCGGCCTGCTCGATTGCGGCGCGAGTGCAAGCGGGCCAGCCAGCGGCCTCGGCGAGCGACGCGTCTGGGGCGTGTTCGGCGACGGCGAGATGGACGAGCCCGAGAGCATGAGCGCGCTCACGCTCGCCTCGCGCGAAAAGCTGGACAACCTGGTGTGGGTGGTCAACTGCAACCTGCAGCGCCTGGACGGGCCGGTGCGCGGCAACGGCCGCATCATCGACGAGCTGGAAAAGCTGTTCCGCGGCGCCGGCTGGAACGTGATCAAGCTGGTGTGGGGCAGCGACTGGGATGGCTTGTTCGCGCGCGACACCCAGGGCGCCCTGGTGCGCGTCTTCGCCAACACCGTGGACGGCCAGATGCAGACCTTCGCCGCCAAGGATGGGCGCTTCAACCGGGACCACTTCTTCGGGCAGAACCAGGAGCTGGCGCGCCTGGCGCAGGGCATGACCGACGAGCAGATCGACCGGCTCAAGCGCGGCGGCCATGACCTGGTGAAGATCCATGCCGCATACGCCGCGGCAGTCCGCCATACCGGGGGCCCCAGCGTGATCCTGGCCCACACCAAGAAGGGCTACGGCATGGGTACGGCCGGCCAGGGCCGGATGACCACGCACAGCCAGAAGAAGCTGGACGAAAAGGCGCTGATCGAGTTCCGCAACCGCTTCAACCTGCCGCTTTCGGACGAGCAGGCGCGCGGCCTCGAATTCTTCAAGCCGGCGGCGGACAGCCCGCAGATGCGCTACCTGCACGAGCGGCGCCAGGCCCTGGGCGGTTATCTGCCGGCGCGGCGTGTGGCCGACCAGCCGCTGGCGGTGCCCGCGCTGTCCAGCTATGCCGCGTTCGCCACGGCCGCGGGTGGCAAGGAGATGTCCACCACCATGGCCTTCGTGCGGCTGCTGGCGATGCTGCTGAAAGACCGCGAGCTCGGCCCGCGCATCGTGCCCATCGTCGCGGACGAGGCGCGCACCTTCGGCATGGCGAACCTGTTCCGGCAGGTCGGGATCTATTCCAGCGTCGGACAGCGCTACGAGCCGGAGGACATCGGGTCGGTGCTGTACTACCGCGAAGCGCTGGACGGCCAGATCCTGGAGGAGGGCATCAGCGAAGCCGGCGCCATCGCGAGCTGGACCGCGGCGGCCACCAGCTACAGCGTGCACGGCTTTCCGATGCTGCCGTTCTACATCTACTACTCGATGTTCGGCTTCCAGCGCGTGGGCGACGCGATCTGGGCCGCGGCCGACCAGCGCGCCCGCGGCTTCCTGCTCGGGGCGACCTCGGGCCGCACGACGCTGGCCGGCGAGGGCCTGCAGCACCAGGAC
>JAMPXR010000281.1 GCA_023701085.1 Ramlibacter sp.
CCAGCGGCACGCCATCGCGCAGCAATGTGCCGCGGGACGGGTCCAGCGCGAAGTCTCCGAAGAGCAATCGCTGCGCGTGCATCGCGGAAATTCTAGCGACGCATGCGGATTTCGGAAGAATTCGCAGCGCCTTCAGGACTTGCGCGGCGCCCTTGCCTAAGCTGCTTCCAGCCTCTTTCAACGAAAGGACCCGGCATGAACGAGCAGCTCGATATCACAACGGCCCGCGTCGTGCGCGGCGATGAAAGCTACCGCAGCCCGCAGGGCCCGATTTATGCGCCCGGCATCAACGCACAGACGGCCGGCGCCCGCGTGCTGTTCCTGGGCATGGTGACCCTGCCGCCCGGCGAGCGCACCAAGGCCCACATCCACGAGCACCACGAGTCGGCGTTCTACCTGCTCAGCGGCGAGGAGGTCGAACTGTGCAGCGGCCCGCGGCTGGAACACCGCAGCGTGGCGCGCGCGGGCGACTACCTCTTCATCCCTGCCGGCGTGGCGCATGTCGCAGTCAACCGCAGCACCAGCGTCCCCGCCGTCTTCATAGGCGCGCGCAACGAGCCGACCGCCAGCGAGAGCCTCGCGATGAGGCCGGAGCTGGACGGCTGCGTGGGATAGCGGCGGCCACGGCGCAGCGTCAGATCATCTCCAGCGGGACCGGGCCGCGCGGCGGCGCGAACAGGCGGTCCAGCTCGGCCAGCGCGCCGGCATCCAGCGCCAGCGAGCGCGCACCGGCGTTCTCGGCCAGCCTCGCGCGCCCGGACGTCTTCGGAATGACGATGACATCGTCCTGGGCCAGCAGCCAGGCCAGCGCCGCTTGGGACGGCGTCACGCCGCGGCGCTTCGCGAAGTCGACCAGCCGCCGGTCCTCGGCGAGGCGGCCCTGCTCCAGCGGCGAGTACGCCATGACGGGCACGCCGCGCTCGCGCAGCCAGGGCAGCAGGTCCCATTCGGGGCCGCGGCGCGTCAGGTTGTAGAGCACCTGATCTGTCTGCGCCTCGCGCCCACCGGGCAGGGACCAGAGCTCGTTCATCTCGGACAGTCCCAGATTGCTCACGCCCCAGCTGCGGATGTGGCCGTCCCGCTGCAAGCGCGCGAACGCGTCCAGCGTTTCTTCCAAGGGCACGCTGCCGGCCCAGTGCAGCAGGTACAGGTCGATGCGGTCGGTCTTCAGGCGGCGCAGGCTTTCGGTGCAGGACTTGTGCATGGCCGCGCGCGAGGCGTTGTGCGGATAGACCTTGCTGACCAGGAAGACCTCGTCGCGCCGGCCGGCGATGGCCTCCCCCACCAGGGACTCGGTGCGGCCGTCGCCGTACATCTCGGCGGTGTCCACCACGCGCAGGCCCAGGTCCAGGCCCGCGCGCAACACATCGATCTCGGCGCCGCGCAGGGCCGAATCCTCGCCCATGCACCAGGTGCCCTGTCCCAGCGCCGGGACGATATCGCCGCACGGCATGCGCACCGTTTTCATGGGCAGCAGCGAAAGCCTCGGTTCCAGTGCCCAGCCATTCAGCCGGCCGGCCGCGTCAGCGTGTTGGCTTCACCAGCGGCCAGCCGCGGCGCATCCATTCGGACATGCCGCCCTGCACATAGCGCACATGGGAATAGCCGCCGCGCTCGCGCAGCGCGCGCAATGCCGCGCTGGAGCGGTTCTGGGTATGGCAGATCAGAAGCACCGGTTTCGCGGCATCGGTCGGAATCTCCGCGAGCCGCGCGCCGAGCTGGCGAACGGGCAGCAGCCGCGCGCCGGGCGCGACGCCGCCGGCATGCTCTTGCGGCTCACGCACGTCGATGAGGATGGCGCGCCCGGCCTGCAGCTCGGCGCGTGCCGTCTCCAGGCTGACCGCATCGTCCGCGCCGGCCGCCCGGCTGGCACCGGCGGCGGCAAGCGCCACAACGAACAGGACGGCGCCGAAGCGGCGCCGGGGAAGGCAAGAGTCGAATTGCGGGTTCATGGAAGCTCATCCTGCGCATGTGGACCGTCGGGCTGCGCGGCATCGAATGGGGTGCGATGCAGTATACGCAGGCTGCGGCCGCGTCGCGATAATGTTTGTTTCGGCCTCCCACTGCAGCGCATGCCCCGTCTCACCAAGCCGCTCGCGATCGCGCTGCCCGAGGGCGCGACAACTTCCGGCCTGCTCCACGCCCCGCCGCGCCCCAAGGCATGCTACGTGTTCGCGCACGGCGCCGGCGCCGGCATGACGCACGCGTTCATGGAAGCGATCGCAGCCGGCCTGGGCGAGCGCGACGTGGCGACCCTGCGATACCAATTCCCGTACATGGAACAAGGCTCGAGGCGGCCCGACAGCGCCAAGGTCGCGCAGGCGGCCGTGCGCGCCGCCGTGCAGGAGGCGGCGCACCGATTGCCCAATGTTCCGCTCTTTGCCGGCGGCAAGTCGTACGGCGGCCGCATGAGCTCGCAGGCCCAGGCCGAGCAGGCGCTGTCCGGCGTGCGTGGCCTCGTCTTCCTCGGCTTCCCGCTGCACGCGGCGGGCAAGCCCTCCACCGAGCGCGCCGATCACCTGGCCCGCGTACAACTGCCCATGCTGTTCCTGCAAGGCACGCGCGACACGCTGGCGGACCTGGAACTGATCCGGCAGGTGACCGGCAAGCTTGGGGACCGCGCCACGCTGCACATCATCGAAGGCGGCGACCACTCGTTCAAGGTACTCGCACGCTCGGGCCGCAGCGAGGCGCAGGTGCGCGAGGAGTTGGTCGAGGCGATGGTGGGCTGGATGAAGGAACGCCGCTGAGTAGCGCTTGCCCACGCTGAGTTATCCAGGTCAGTTGCCTTCAGCCCCGCAGACGTGCTCGCGTGCGAGCGCGGGATGCTGCGCGCGGCCCGCCGTTGGATTGCATCGCTGGACCAATCCGGCCGTCTTTCACGTGAGCATCGCCGCCGTCCGCGTCGGCTACCCAATTCACAGACTCCAGTCGGGCCAGCGCTTCAAGCAGGAAACGCGCCTGAGCCGGCGACAGTTCCGACAAGACTCTTCGTTCGAAGGTCATGGCCACCGGGACGGTTTCGTCATGAACGCGCTGTCCGCGCGCTGACAACCGCAGCAGCTTCGCACGGCCGTCGGCGGCCGACGGGCTGCGAATGACCAGGCCGGCATGGATCAACTGCCCCACCGCCCGGTGCACAGCCACCGCGTCGAGACTTGCGCGTCGGACCAGCGTCGAGGCCGTGCATCGTGGCTCCGAACCGATGAGCATCAGCATGCGCCACTGGGCGCGCTGCAGACCGTGACGGGGACCGTAATAGGCCTCCATGGCGTCGGACAGCTTGCGCGACAACATCGACAGTCGATAGAGCAGGAAGTTTTCGACGTCCAGCCTTCGGGGAGGTTCAGGTAAGTCTTGCTGCATCAGGGTCTTCCATGATAGTTCACTCAGATAATTTCATTTGTAATTACATACCTTTCATTCGTAATTAATTCTGCACCCATTTCCGGACGAGCAAATCCATGAATGCGACCACCGACCCTTCCCGCCCCTATCGCCGCGTCGCTACAGAGGAAGCCTGGGCTCCCGCCGATGTTCTGAACCGATACCTGAAGATGCTCGAGGACGGTTCCCACAACGACCCCGGGTTCCAAAGCCTGTGGGGCTTTTTCGGCCAAAGTCCGACGAAGCGCGCGCGCGATCTGTTCGAGCGCCTCCAGAACATCGATGCGCGGCGACTGGCCGACATGGATGCCGCGGGCGTGGACTTCGCGGTTCTGTCGCTCACCTGTCCAGGGGTGCAGCTGTTCGACCCCGCTACGGCAATGGATCTGGCGATTGCCAGCAATGATGAAGTGGCTGCTGCAGTGCGCAAGCACCCCAGCCGCTTCGCCGCGCTGGCGGCGGTGGCTCCGCACGCACCCGAGGCTTCGGCGAAAGAGATCGAGCGCGCCGTGACCACTCTCGGCCTGAAGGGCGTCATCGTCAACTCTCACACCCAGGGTCTCTATATGGACGACCCCAAGTGCTGGGCGATCTTCGAGGCCTGCGAGGCGTTGGACGTGCCCTTGTACTTGCACCCCAACACGCCGAGTCCGCAGATGGTCGAACCTTTTATTCCGCGCTGCCTGGACGCTGCCATCTATGGGTTTGCGGCAGAGACCGGGTTGCACGCGCTGCGCCTGATTGTGGGCGGTGTCTTTGATCGCTTTCCCAAACTCAAGCTGGTGCTTGGACACCTTGGCGAGGGCTTGCCCTACTGGCTGTACCGCATCGACTTCATGCACGCCGGAATCGTCGCCAACAACCGCAGCCCGGGCGTCCTGCCGCTGAAGAAGAAGCCAAGCGACTACCTTCGCGAAAACTTCTGGTACACCTGCAGCGGAACGCCCTGGGAGCCCGCGATCTCCTTCTGCCAGCACGTCATCGGCCAGGATCGCGTGATGTACGCCATGGACTATCCCTATCAGTACGTGCCGGA
>JAMPXR010000282.1 GCA_023701085.1 Ramlibacter sp.
ATGCCATAGCCGCGCACCGGCTGGCCGATCTTGAGGTGGCCCAGGCGCCGGATCACCCAGGGGCCGGCGATCAGGCCGATCAGCAGCGCGGTCATCGCGGCCATGACGGCGCGGAAGGTGATGTACTGGAATACGCGCAGGAAGCCGAACTCCGGCGACACGGTCTGCAGCCATTGCGCGAGGCTAAGCAGCATGGTCGGCCTCCAGGGGTTCCTGCCGCTGCGCCTGCGCGGTGATGGCCTCCACCACGCGCTCCATCTTCATGAAGCGCGAGCCCTTGACCAGCACGCTGGCGCAGCGCGGCAGCTCGGCCAGCACCGCGGCGTTGAGCGGCTCGATCGCATCGAAATGCCGGCCCTGCATGGCTGCCGACTGCTCGCCCAGCGTCAGCAGCCGGTCGATGCCGCGCTCGCGCGCGTGCTCGCCCACTTCCGCGTGGAAGCGCGGCCCCTGGTCGCCGACCTCGCCCATGTCGCCCAGCACCAGCAGGCGCGGGCCGGGCAGTTCGGCCAGCACGTCGATGGCGGCGCGCACCGAATCCGGGTTGGCGTTGTAGGTGTCGTCCACCACCGTGATGGTGCGGCCGTCCAGCGTCACCGCCAGGGCGCGCGAGCGGCCCTTGACCGGCTCGAAGGCCTCCAGGCCGGCGGCGATCGCCGCCAGCGGCACACCCGCGGCCAGCGCGCAAGCCGCCGCCGCCAGCGAGTTGCGCACGTTATGGCGGCCGGCGATATGGAGTCGGTAAGCCACCGGGCCGGCGACCGTTTTCACGCCCACCTGCCAGTGTCCCTGTTGCCATTCAGTCCCGGCCAAAACGATGTCGGCGCCGGAGGCATGCTCCGCATCTCCGCCGCCGAAAGTCATGCATGCACGCGCGCCGGCCAGCCGCAGCCAGAGCGGCGTGAATTCCTCGTCGGCGGGGAACACGGCCACCCCGCTGGGCCCGAGGGCGCCGAACACCGAGCCGTTCTCGCGCGCCACCGCTTCCACGGTGGCCATGAATTCCTGGTGTTCGCGCTGGGCGTTGTTCACCAGCGCCACGGTGGGCCGCGCGATGCCCGCGAGGTAGGTGATTTCGCCCGGATGGTTCATGCCCAGCTCCAGGACGGCGATGCGGTGGTCGGCGCGCAGCCGCAGCAGCTGCAGCGGCAGTCCGATGTCGTTGTTGAGGTTGCCTTGCGTGGCCAGCATCGCGTCGGGCTGCCATGCGCGCAGGATGGACGCGATCATCTGCGTGACCGTGGTCTTGCCGTTGCTGCCGGTGACGGCGATCAGCGGCAGCGTGAAGCGGGCGCGCCAGCCGGCAGCCAGGGACCCCAGCGCCAGCCGGCTGTCGTCCACTTCGATCCCCGGCAGGCCTTGGGGCAACCTGCCGCGATGGGCGATGGCCGCGGCCGCCCCCGTGGCCAGCGCCTGCGGCAGGAAGTCGTTCGCGTCGAAGCGCTCGCCCTTGAGCGCGACGAACAGGTCGCCGGGCTGCAGGCTGCGGCTGTCGCTGTGCACGCGCGTCACCGCCACGGCGCCGTCGCCGACGAGCCGGCCCCCGGGGATCCATGCCAGTGCCTCGGCCAGGGTGAACATGTTCATGCGGCGGTCCCCGGCACCCCGGCGCTCCTCGCATCCAGCGCCGCCTGCGCGTGCGCCTTGTCGGAGAACGGATGCTTCACGCCGGCCACCTCCTGGTAGTCCTCGTGGCCCTTGCCGGCCAGCAGCACCACGTCCTGCGGCGCGGCCGCGGCAACGGTTTCCGCGATGGCCAGGGCGCGATCCGCCTGCACCTGAACGCATTCGTCGTGCGACAGGCCCAGCAGGATCTGGCTGATGATGTTCTCGGGTTTCTCGCCGCGCGGGTTGTCGCTGGTGACCACGACCCGGTCGGCATTCTTTTCGACGACGGCGGCCATCAGCGGCCGCTTGGTCGGGTCCCGCTCGCCGCCGCAGCCGAACACGCACCACAGCAGGCCGCCGCGCGCCCGCGCCAGCGGCTGGAGGGCCGCCAGCGCCTTGTCCAGCGCGTCGGGCGTGTGGGCGTAGTCCACCGCGACCACGGGCTTGCCCGGCTCGCGCAGGCACTCCATGCGTCCGGGCACCGGTAGCAGGTTGCCGCAGGCGTTGACGGCATCGGCCAGCCCGATGCCCAGCGCGCGCATGGCCGCGATCACGCCCAGCAGATTGGACGCGTTGTACTGGCCGATCAGCCGCGTCGCGAGCGGCTGCTGCTGCTCGCCCTCGCACACCGTGAAGCGCAGGCCGTGCTCGCCGTAGTCGATGTCCCGCGCCCACAAGCGCGCGGGGCTTTCGCACGAGGTGGTCCACAGGTCGATGCCCGGCGCCAGCGTCTGGGCAAGCGCCTGCCCTTTTTCGTCGTCCAGGTTGATGACCGCGGCGCGCAGTCCGGGCCAGCGGAACAATTCCGCCTTGGCCTGCCAGTAGGTGTCCATGGTGCGGTGGTAGTCGAGATGGTCCTGGGAGAAGTTGGTGAACACGGCCAGGCGGATGCGCGTGCCGTCCAGGCGTCTCTCGACGATGCCCACCGAAGAGGCTTCGATCGCGCAGGCCGCCAGGCCATCGTCGAGGAAACGGCGCAGCCGGTGCTGCAGCAGCACCGGGTCGGGCGTGGTCAGCCCGGTGGCGTCGACATGGGGCGGACGGCCCATGCCCAGCGTCCCGATGAGGCCGCACGCGTAGGGCGCTTGCGCGCCGCCGGGCGAGCGGACATTCGACAGCGCCTGCCCGAGCCACCAGGCGGTGGAGGTCTTGCCGTTGGTGCCCGTGACCGCCAGCACGTCGAGCCGCTCGCTGGGCGCGCCGAAATAGACGGCGGCAATCGGGCCCGTGGCTGCCTTGAGGCGGGCGTACATGGCGACGGCCGGCAGGTCGAAGTCGAACGCTTCCACGCCGTCGCGCTCCACCAGGCAGGCGGCCGCGCCCTGCGCGAGCGCCGAATGCACATGCATGCGCCCGTCGGTCGCCGCGCCCGGCCAGGCGATGAATCCGTCGCCCGCCGCGACCTTGCGGCTGTCGCAGTGCAGCGTCCCCGTGACGCGCCCGCGCAGCCAGGCGGCCGCCTCGCCGGGGCTGTGGAGTTCGAGCATCAGAACGACTCCTCCACGGCTTCCACCACGATCTGCGGCTTGACGTTCATGTCCGGCTGCACGCCCAGCATGCGCAGCGTCTGCTGCACCGTGGCGGCAAACACCGGCGCGGCCACGTCGCCGCCGAAGTACTTGCCGGCGCTGGGCTCGTCGATCATCACGGCCACCACGATGCGCGGCTGCTCCACCGGCGCCATGCCGACGAAGAAGCCACGGTATTTCCGGTCCGCGTAGCCCCGGCCTTCCTGCTTGTGCGCCGTGCCGGTCTTGCCGCCCACCGAATAGCCCATGGTCTGGGCCTTGGGCGCGGTGCCGCCCGAAAGCGTCACCCGGTGCAGCATGCCGCGCATGGCCTGCGCGGTGGCCGCGCTCATCACGCGCACGCCGGCGGCGCTGTCGGCATGGCGCAGCAGCGTCGCGGGCACCATCTCGCCGTCGCGCGCGAACACGCTGTACGCGCGGGCCAGCTGGAACAGGCTGCCGGACAGGCCGTAGCCGTAGCTCATGGTGGCCTGTTCGATCGGCCGCCAGCTCTTGTAGGCGCGCAGCCGCCCGCTCACCGCGCCGGGGAACGGCAGCTGCGGCTTCTGCCCGAACCCCACCTGCGAGAACATCTCCCACATCTCGCGCGGCTGCATCTGCATCGCCATCTTGACGGTGCCGACGTTGCTGGACTTCTGGATCACCTCGCTCACGGTGAGCAGGCCCTGCGGATGCGCGTCGCTGATCGTCGAGCCGCCGATGATCAACCGCCCCGGGGCCGTCTGGATCGGCGTGTCGGGACGAACCATGCCCTTTTCCAGCGCGAGCGCGACGACGAAGGGTTTCATCGTCGAGCCGGGTTCGAAGGTGTCGGTCAGCGCGCGGTTGCGCAACTGCGCGCCGGTCAGGTTCTGCCGCCGGTTGGGGCCGAAGCTGGGGTAGTTGGCCAGCGCCAGCACCTCGCCGCTGACCACGTCCAGCACGACCACGCTGCCGGCCTTGGCCTTGTGCTCGTGCACGGCGTCGCGCAGTTTCTGGTAGGCGAAGAACTGCACCTTGCTGTCGATGGACAGCTGCAGGTCGCGCCCGTCCACCGGTGGCACCTGCTCGCCCACGTCCTCGACGACGCGGCCCAGCCGGTCCTTGATGACGCGGCGCGAACCCGGCCGTCCCGCCAGTTCGCCGTTGAACGCAAGCTCCACGCCTTCCTGGCCGCGGTCCTCCACGTTGGTGAACCCGACCACGTGCGCGGCCGCCTCTCCCTCGGGGTACTGGCGCTTGTATTCCTTGCGCAGGTAGATGCCCTTGAGGTCCAGCGCCACCACCTGCTGCGCCACGCTCTC
>JAMPXR010000283.1 GCA_023701085.1 Ramlibacter sp.
CCCGACCTGCGCGTGAAGCTCGAATTCACCGAGCTCACCGACGTGATGAAGGACGTGGACTTCAAGGTGTTCGCCGGGCCGGCCAACGCCGCCGACGGCCGCGTGGTGGCGCTGCGGGTGCCGGGCGGGGCGGCCATGAGCCGCGGCGAAATCGACGGCTACGGCGAATTCGTGAAGATCTACGGCGCCAAGGGTTTGGCCTGGATCAAGGTGAACGACGCCGCCGGCGGGCGCGAGGGCCTGCAGTCGCCCGTGGTCAAGAACCTGCACGACCGCGCGCTGGCCGAGATCGTCAAGCGCACGGGCGCTGCCAGCGGTGACCTGCTGTTCTTCGGCGCCGACAAGGCCAAGGTGGTCAACGACGCGATCGGCGCGCTGCGCGTGAAGATCGGGCACAGCGATTTCGGCAAGGCCCACGGGCTGGTGGAAGGCGACTGGAAGCCGCTGTGGGTGATCGACTTCCCGATGTTCGAGTTCGACGAGGAGGCCCAGCGCTGGAACGCGGTGCACCATCCGTTCACCTCGCCCAAGGAGGGCCACGAGGACTGGCTGGAGACCGATCCGGGCCGCTGCGTCGCCAAGGCCTATGACGCGGTGCTCAACGGCATCGAGCTGGGCGGCGGCTCCGTGCGTATCCATCGCGAGGAGGTGCAGAGCAAGGTGTTCCGCGCGCTCAAGATCGGCGCCGAGGAAGCGCAGCAGAAGTTCGGCTTCCTGCTGGACGCGCTGCAGTACGGCGCCCCGCCGCACGGCGGCATCGCCATCGGCCTGGACCGCTTCGTCATGCTGATGACGCGCGCCGAGTCGCTGCGCGACGTGATCGCGTTCCCCAAGACCCAGCGCGCCCAGGACCTGCTGACCCAGGCCCCCAGCCCGGTCGACGAGAAGCAGCTGCGCGAACTGCATATCCGGCTGCGCAATCCGGCGGTGTAGCCCGGCCGTTCGGGCGGGGCGGGCGGGCGGGACCAGCGGGCGAGATCGGGCGTCCTTTCCGGCCTGAGGATGGCGCGGGGTCTCGGCTTTGGCTAAAATAGCCAAACGAGGAGCCCGCCATGCGTGTGACCGCGACCGACGCCAAGAACAGATTCGGCCAGATGCTGGACGAGTGCCAGCGCCAGCCCGTGGTTATCGAGAAAGCCGGGCGGCGGCATGGCGTGCTGTTGTCGGCCGAGAGCTACGACGCGCTCGTGGCCAAGCTGGGCCGCACGACGCACGAATCCGGCCAGCGCTTCTACGACCAGCACAAGGAATGGTTCGACATGCAGAACGACCTGGTCGAGCGTTACGGCATCCCCGGCGAAGAGCATCGGCCCTGGTAGCGCCGTGGCGCAGTTCGACGCATACGTCAATCCCAACGCGGCGCAGCGGGAAGCATTCCCATATCTGGTCGTGCTTCAAAGCGATCAGCTCGACCACTACTCGACCCGGTTCGTGATGCCGCTGGTCCGCTTGCCACGCCCGCCCGCGGATGCGCCGCGCCGGCTCGCGCAGACCGTGCGGGTGGGCGGCGAGCCTTGCCACCTCGCCGCCCATCTTTGCGCGGCCCTTCCCGCGAAGCTGCTTCGCAAGCCGGTCGCGTCGCTGCGCGGCGAGGCGGGCGTGTTCCGCGATGCGCTCGACGCCGTGGTCTCAGGTGTCTGAACGCCGGCCCTTCAAGATCCCCGAATCGGTGCTGGTGGTGATCCACACGCCGGCGCGGGAGGTGCTGCTGATCAACCGGGCCGACGCGCCCGACTACTGGCAATCGGTGACCGGCAGCAAGGACCGCATGGACGAACCGCTGGCGCTGACCGCCGCGCGCGAGGTGTTCGAGGAAACCGGCATCGCCTGCGGCGCCGGCACCGCCCTGCACGCGGGGCTGAGGGACTGGGGCCTGGAAAACGTCTACGACATCTATCCGCGCTGGCGGCACCGCTATGCGCCCGGCGTGGCGCGCAACACGGAGCACGTGTTCGGCCTGTGCGTGCCGCAGGGCACGCCGGTCACCCTCAATCCGCGCGAGCACACGGCGTGGCGCTGGCTGCCCTGGCGCGAAGCGGCCGATGCCTGCTTCTCGCCGTCCAACGCCGAGGCCATCCTGTTGCTGCCACAATTTGACGGATGAGCGTTCTACGGGTCGCCACTTACAACATCCACAAGGGGGTGCAAGGTGTCGGCCCGGCGCGGCGGCTCGAAATCCACAACATCGGCCACGCGGTCGAGCAGCTCAACGCCGACATCGTCTGCCTGCAGGAAGTGCGCAAGCTGCATCGGCGCGAGGAGCGCTATTTCACCCGCTGGCCCGAATTGCCGCAGGCCGAGTTCCTGGCGCCGGAGGGCTATCTCGCGGTGTACCAGACCAACGCCACCACGCGGCACGGCGAGCACGGCAACGCCCTTCTTTCGCGCTGGCCGGTGCTCTCGCACGGGCACGAGGACATGTCCGACCACCGGTTCGAGCAGCGCGGCCTGCTGCACGTGAAGGTCCATGCGCATCGCCGCCCCATCCACGTCATCGTGCTGCACCTGGGCCTGATCGCAGGCAGCCGCCTGCGGCAGGTCGAGCAGCTCGGCCACTACATCCGGCGCGAGGTGCCGCGGCGCGAGGCGCTGGTGGTGGCGGGCGATTTCAACGACTGGGGCGCCAAGCTGCGCACCGCCATGAACGGCCTGGGGCTGAAGGACTTCGTCGGCGAGCGCCTGCTGACGTATCCGGCGCGGCTGCCGCTCGCGCAGCTGGACTACATCTATGCGCGCGGCCTCAAGCCGGTGGCCGTCGAAATTCCCAGGGGCCGGATCTGGTGGCGCATGTCCGACCACCTGCCGCTGATCGCGGAGTTCAAGGTGTAGGAGCTCTCGGATGGCGCCCTTCTATTCCTCTCCACGCGGCGGCCACGAACTGCGCCTGCTGCAAGGCAGCGGCGAACTCTTTCCCGACCTGGTGGAGGCGATAGACGCCGCCGACCGTGAAGTGCGGCTGGAGACCTACATTTTCGACTTCACGGGGCGCAGCGCCGAGGTCGCCCATGCGCTGGAGCGGGCGGCCCGGCGCGCCGTCAGCGTCAAGGTGGTGGTCGACGGCTTTGGCAGCGCAGCGCCGCCGCCGGATTGGGCGGAGCGCTTCGCGCAGGCCGGCGTGGACTGGCGCGTGTACGCCCCGCTGGGCTGGCTGGGCATGCTCTCGCTGGGCAGCTGGCGCCGCCTGCATCGCAAGCTGTGCGTGGTCGATGGCCGGGTCGCGTTCTGCGGCGGCATCAACATCCTGGACGATTTCCACGACCCGAACCACGGTCCGCTCGAATGGCCGCGGCTCGATTTCGCGGTGCGGGTGACAGGGCCCCTGGTGGCGCAGATCCAGGCGACCATGGTGCAGCTGTGGCTGCGCATGCAGGCCATGCGCGACGTGCGCCGGGCGCGGCTGGCCGACATGCTGGAATCGCTGCGCACCGCCGGCTTCGCGCGTCGGCGCGCCGGCCCGGCCGGCCAGCCCGGCGCGCGGGCCGCGCTGGTGCTGCGCGACAACCTGCGCAACCGCTCGCACATCGAGCGCGCCTACCGCCGCGCGATCGGCCGCGCGCGCCAGGAAATCATCATCGCCAATGCCTATTTCGTGCCCGGCCGCAAGATGCGCAAGGCGCTGGTGTCGGCCGCCAGCCGCGGCGTGAAGGTGCGGCTGCTGCTGCAGGGCCGCTACGAATACTTCATGCAGTACTACGCGGCCCGGCCCATCTACGGCGCGCTGCTGCGCGCCGGCGTCGAGATCTACGAGTATTCGCCCAGCTTCCTGCATGCCAAGGTGGCCGTGATCGACGGGCGCTGGGCCACCGTGGGCTCGTCCAACCTGGACCCGCTCAGCCTGCTGCTGGCGCGCGAGGCGAACGTGGTCGTCGAGGACCACGCCTTCGCGGCGCAGTTGCGCGACACGCTCGTGCAGGCGATACGCGCCGAGGAGCGGGCCATGGATCCGGAAGACTTCCGGCAGCGCCCGCTGCGCCAGCGCATGATGGAAGGCGTGGCCCACATGATCATGCGGCTGGCGCTGGTGATCCAGGGCAAGAAATACCTGTAGGCGCAACCTCTGGGCGCCGAAAACCTTGTCAAACCCGTCAAAAGCGGGCAGTGTTACGATTTCAGATGCTCATGAAAGCCGAATCCTCCAAGAACCTGGCCCAGGCGGGCACCGAAGACGGCACCCCCGTCTCGGTGAAGATCCGCGAGCGCATCCTGGAAGCGCGCAGGCGCTTCCACTCCAACGACAACATCTCCGACTTCATCCGGCCGGGCGAACTCGAGCAACTGCAGCTGGAGGTCGAGGGCAAGATGCAGGCCGTGCTCGACAGCCTGGTGATCGACACCCAGGGCGACCACAACACCAACGACACGGCGCGGCGCGTGGCCAAGATGTACGTCAGCGAGGTGTTCAAGGGCCGCTACGTCAAG
>JAMPXR010000284.1 GCA_023701085.1 Ramlibacter sp.
CTGATGCGGCTCAAGCAGGGCATCGCGATCGCCGGCACCCATGGCAAGACCACCACGACCAGCCTGGTCGCCAGTGTCCTGGCCGAAGGCGGGCTGGATCCCACCTTCGTGATCGGCGGACGCCTGAACAGCGCGGGCGCCAATGCCAAGCTGGGCCGCGGCGACTACATCGTGGTCGAGGCCGACGAGTCGGACGCCTCCTTCCTGAACCTGATGCCGGTGATGGCGGTGGTGACCAACATCGACGCCGACCACATGGAGACCTACGGGCACGACTTCAACCGGCTCAAGCGCGCCTTCCTGGACTTCCTGCACCGCATGCCGTTCTATGGCACGGCCATCCTCTGCATCGACGATCCGGTGGTGCGCGAGATCGTGCCGGACGTGCAATGCCCGGTCACCAGCTACGGCTTCGGTGAGGAGGCGCAGGTGCGTGCGCTCGATGTGCGCGCCGTGGGCACCCAGATGCATTTCACCGTGCGCCGGCGCAACGGGGTCACCTTGCCCGACCTGGAGGTGGTGCTCAATCTCGCCGGCCTGCACAACGTGCTGAACGCCCTGTCCGCCATCGCCGTGGCAGTCGAGCTCAACATTCCGGACGAGGCGGTGCTCAAGGCGCTGGCGGAGTTCACCGGCGTGGGCCGGCGCTTCCAGAATTACGGCGAGGTGCCGCTGCCGGCCGAACACGGCGGCGGGCGCTTCACGGTGATCGAGGACTACGGCCATCACCCGGCGGAAATCGGCGCGACGCTCGCGGCGGCGCGCGGCGCTTTTCCCGGACGACGCCTGGTGCTGGCCTTCCAGCCGCACCGCTACACGCGCACGCGCGACTGCTTCGAGGATTTCGTCAAGGTGCTGGGCCAGGCCGACGCCGTGCTGCTGGGCGACGTGTATTCGGCCGGCGAGCCGCCCATCGTGGCCGCCGACGGGCGATCGCTGGCGCGGGCGGTGCGCCTGGCCGGCAAGGTCGAGCCGTTGTTCGTCGACGATATCGACGCCATGCCCGCGGCCATCCTGCAGGGGGCCCGGGACGGCGACGTGGTGATCTGCATGGGCGCCGGCTCGATCGGCGGCGTGCCGGGCAAGCTGGTGGAGATGGGAGTTGGGCCATGACGCGCAATCCGTGCCTCGGGGACCGGCGATGAGCGACGCCAATCAATTCGGCAAGGTCGCCGTCCTCATGGGCGGGCGCTCGGCCGAGCGCGAGGTCTCGCTCATGTCGGGCAGCGGCGTGCTCAAGGCCCTGCAGTCCAGGGGCGTGGATGCGCACGCATTCGATCCGGCCGAACGCGACCTGTCGGAGCTCAAGCGCAAGGGCTTCAAGCGCTGCTTCATCGCCTTGCACGGTCGCTTCGGCGAGGACGGCACGGTGCAGGGCGCGCTGGAGCTGCTGGGCATTCCGTACACCGGTTCGGGTGTGATGGCTTCCAGCATCGCCATCGACAAGGTCATGACCAAGCGGGTCTGGCTGGCCGAGGGCCTGCCCACGCCGCGCTACAAGCTGCTGCGCCAGGGCAGCTACACGCCGGAGCAGGCGCGGGCGGTGCCGGCCGACCTGGGCCTGCCGCTGATCGTCAAGCCGGCGCGCGAAGGCTCGTCCATCGGCGTGGTGAAGGTGCAGGACGAGTCCCAGATGCCCGCCGCGGTGGAGCAGGCGGCGGCGCTCGACGCGGACGTGCTGTGCGAGCAGTTCATCAGCGGCGACGAAGTCACCTGCCCGGTGCTGGGGACCGGCGACGACGCGCGCGCCCTGCCGGTGATCCGCATCGTGGCGCCCGAGGGCAATTACGACTACCAGAACAAGTACTTCACCGACGACACCAAGTACCTCGTGCCCTGCGGCCTGCCCGAGGGCGAGGAGCAGGCGATACAGGACATCGTCCTGAAGGCTTACCGGGTGCTGGCCTGCCGCGGCTGGGGCCGGCTGGACGTGATGATCGACGCGGCCACGCGCAAGCCCTGGCTGCTCGAGCTCAATACCTCCCCCGGCATGACGGGCCATTCGCTGGTGCCGATGTCGGCGCGCGCCGCGGGGATCAGCTACGAAGACCTGTGCGTGCAGTTGCTGGCACTGGCCACGCTGGACCAGCCGCAAGGGGTGCTGCGGAAATGAGCCCCGCCATGCCCACGCCCCTGGACGTCAAGCTGATGCAGCTCACGGCCACCGTGCTGCTGTGGGCTGGCCTCGTGGCGTTCCTGGCATCGGCTGCGTGGTGGACCCTGCGGCACCCGCTGTTCGCGATCGCGGGCATCGCGGTGCAGGGCGACGTGGCGCACAACAACGCGGTGACGCTGCGCGCCAATGTGGCGCCGCGGCTGACCGGCAATTTCTTCACGGTCGACCTGGCGAAGGCGCGCGAGGCCTTCGAGGCCGTGCCTTGGGTGCGCAAGGCCGTGGTGCGGCGCGAATTTCCCAACCGGCTGCGGGTGCAGTTGCAGGAACACCAGGCCGTGGCCTTGTGGGGCGCCGACGGCGACGCCCGGATGGTCAACAACTTCGGCGAAGTGTTCGAGGCCAATCCCGGCGATGTCGAGATCGACGAATTGCCCAGGCTGTCCGGGCCCGCGGAGCAATCGGCCCAGGTGCTGGCCATGTACCGCGCGCTCAAGCCGCTGTTCGAGGCGCTGGACCTGGGCGTGGACCGGCTGGCGCTGTCCGCGCGGGGCAGCTGGCAGCTCGAGCTGGACACCGGCGCAGTCGTCGAGCTGGGTCGGGGCACCCACGAGGAGGTGACGGCGCGCGCGCAGCGATTCGCGCAGACCCTGTCGCAGGTCACGTCGCGCTACGGACGGCGGCCCGACGCCCTGGTCTCGGCCGACCTGCGGCACGGCGACGGTTTCGCGGTGCGCTTGAGGGGCGTGGGCACCACGGGTGCGGACGTGGCGAGGAAGTAGAACGAAGCGGAACGCACGAACATGGCAAGAGAATACAAGGACCTGGTGGTGGGGCTGGACATCGGAACCGCGAAGGTGATGGCGGTCGTGGCCGAGGTGCTCGCCGGCGGCGAGCTGAAGCTGGCGGGCCTGGGCGTGGCCGCCTCCAACGGGCTCAAGCGCGGCGTGGTGGTGAACATCGACGCCACGGTGCAGAGCATCCAGCAGGCCCTGAAGGAAGCCGAGCTGATGGCCGATTGCAAGATCACGCGCGTCTACACCGGCATCACCGGCAGCCATATCCGCGGCATCAACTCCAGCGGCATGGTGGCCGTGAAGGACAAGGAAGTCACCGCGGCCGACGTGGCCCGCGTGATCGAGACGGCGCGCGCCATCAACATCTCGACCGACCAGCGGCTGCTGCTGGTCGAGCCGCAGGAATTCGTGATCGACGGCCAGGACGTGAAGGAGCCGATCGGCATGAGCGGCATCCGGCTGGAAGCCAAGGTGCACATCGTCACCGGCGCGCAGAGCGCGGCCGAGAACATCATCAAGTGCGTGCGCCGCTGCGGCCTGGAGGTCGAGCAGCTGATGCTCAACGCGCTGGCCTCCAGCCAGGCGGTGCTGACGGACGACGAAAAGGAGCTCGGCGTGGCGCTGGTGGACATAGGCGCCGGCACCACCGACGTGGCGATCTTCACCAACGGCGCGATCCGGCACACCGCCGTGATCCCGATCGCGGGCGACCTGATCACCAGCGACATCGCCATGGCGCTGCGCACGCCGACCAAGGACGCCGAGGACATCAAGGTGGAAAACGGCTTCGCCAAGCAGCTGCTGGCCGACCCCGAGCAGCAGGTCGAGGTGCCGGGCCTGGGCGACCGCGGTCCGCGCATGCTGTCCAAGCAGGCGCTGGCCGGCGTGATCGAGCCGCGCATCGAGGAAATTTTCTCGCTGGTGCAGCAGGTGGTGCGCGAATCGGGCTACGAGGAGGTGCTGTCCTCGGGCATCGTCATCACCGGCGGCAGCGCGGTGATGCCGGGCATGGTGGAACTGGGGGAGGACATCTTCCTCAAGCCGGTGCGCCGGGGCATTCCCCAGTACACGGGCGCCTTGTCCGACATGGTCGCGCAACCGCGCGCGGCCACGGTGATGGGGCTGCTGGAAGAGGCGCGCCTGGCGCGGCTGCGCGGCTTCAAGGTGGCGCAGAAGAACGGGTCGATGAAGACGGCTTTCGGCCGCCTCAAGGATTTCATCGTCGGGAATTTCTGATGGACTCGAGTTTATGAGGCTGATTGCTGCAACACCAGCGCACGGGGGTCCGGGGCGCAGAAAGGAGCGATGGCGGTGCACCGGCCCGCCCTTCGAACGTTCATGACAGGCACACACAACGATCTTTTCAAATTGGCAACTGCAGATGAACCCAGGAGTAAACAACATGAGCATCGAAATGATTGAAGTCGAAGAGTTCCACCTCGGCACCCAGATCAAGGTGATCGGCGTCGGCGGCGGCGGCGGCAATGCGGTCGAACACA
>JAMPXR010000285.1 GCA_023701085.1 Ramlibacter sp.
AAGGCGCGCGTCACGGAATTGATGCGCCGCTGCGGCTTCGCCGCCAAGGGGCTGTTCGTGATGGACGGCAGCCGGCGCAGCGCCCATGCCAATGCCTACTTCACGGGGTTCGGCGCCGCCAAGCGCGTGGTGTTCTACGACACGCTGCTGTCCAAGCTGTCGCCCGGCGAAGTCGACGCGGTGCTCGCGCACGAATTGGGCCACTTCAAGCACAAGCACATCGTCAAGCGCATCGCGGGCATGTTCGCGCTGAGCCTGGCGGGTTTCGCATTGCTCGGATGGTGCTCGACCCAGGCCTGGTTTTACACCGGCCTGGGCGTGCGGCCCAACCTGACCGGGCCGAACGACGCGCTGGCGCTGCTGCTGTTCGTGCTGGCGGTGCCCGTGTTCACCTTCTTCGTTTCGCCGCTGCTGGCGCTGCTGTCGCGCCGCCACGAGTTCCAGGCCGATGCCTACGCCGTGCGGCAGACCAGCGGGCGCGATCTCTCCAGCGCGCTGCTCAAGCTCTACGAGGACAACGCGTCCACCCTCACCCCCGACCCGGTCTTCGTGAAGTTCTACTATTCCCATCCGCCGGCGTCCGAACGGCTGGCGCGCATGGCCCCCGGGAGTAGCGCATGACGTCGATGCTGAAGAAGAAAGACGGGTCGCTGCGGCGGCGCCGCGCCTTGAACGCCGCGGAAATCGTGACGCGGCTGGCCCAGGCATCCGGCTGGAAGCTCGCCGGCGACGGGCCCGACGTGGCGATCGAGAAGACCTACACCTTCGCCAATTACTACGAGACGATCTCCTTCGTCAACGCGGTGGCCTTCATCGCCAACGCCCAGGACCATCACCCCGACCTGTCGGTCCACTACAGCCGCTGCGTCGTGCGCTTCAACACGCATGACGTCAAAGGGGTGACGGAAACCGACTTCGAATGCGCGGCGCAAGTGGACGCCCTGCTCGCATGAGGACGCCGCGGCTTGGCTGAGCGCGCCGCCCTCGACCGCGGGCTGGTCGTCGCCAGCCACGGCCGCCACTTCCTCGTGGAGACGCCGGAAGGCGCGCGCCTGATCTGCCACCCGCGGGGCAAGAAGAGCGACGCGGTGGTCGGCGACCGGGTGTTGTGGCAGGGCTCGCACGACGAGGGCACGATCGAGCGGATCGAGGAGCGGCGCAATCTTTTCTACCGCCAGGACGAGGTTCGCATCAAATCCTTCGCGGCCAACCTGGACCAGGTGCTGATCCTGATTGCCGCCCAGCCCGAATTCTCCGAAAGCCAGCTCGCGCGCGCGCTCATCGCGGCCGAAGCCGAACGCATCACCCCCATCGTCGCCCTGAACAAGAGCGACCTGGTGGAGCCTTTCGAGCGCGCCTGGGCGCGCCTGCTGCCGTACCAGCGCATGCGCTATGGCGTGCTGCCGCTGTCGCTCAAGCTGTCCGGTCCGGTCGACCGCGCCCATCTGCTCAAGCATCTGGAAGACAGGACGACGCTGGTGCTGGGGCCTTCGGGCGCCGGCAAGAGCACCTTGATCAACCTGCTGGCACCCGGTTCGCTGGCCCAGACCGGTGAGATTTCGCGGGCGCTCAACAGCGGCAAGCACACCACCACCCGCACCACCTGGTACTGGGTCGGCACGCAGCGCACCACGGCATTGATCGATTCGCCGGGGTTCCAGGAATTCGGCTTGAACCACATCGATCCGATGAAGCTGGCCGACTGCATGCCGGATTTCAGGGAACACGCCGGTCAATGCAGGTTCTACAACTGCACCCACCTCCACGAGCCGGGTTGCGACGTGATCGCGGCGGTCGACGCGCCCGGCGCGAGCATCACGCCGTCGCGCTACCGCATCTACCAGGAGCTGTTCGCCGAATTGTCGAAGCCGCAGCGGTTCTAGGAACCGTTCGCCCCCAGGCTACCCCAGCAGGCGCGCGAGCGTGAGCAGCGCCAGCAGCACCATCCACAGCACCACCGAGCGCCACACCAGCCCCACGATGCTGCGCAGGTGGCCGAGCTCGGCTTCGCGGCCCGGCGTGCTTTCGGTGTCGCTCATGGCCTCCATGCCGCCAGAACGCGAGCCCTGCGAGCCGCTCGCCGCGAAGGCGGGTTTGAGCGCCTCGCCGCCCAGGCGCACATTGACGGCGCCGGAGGTGGCCGCCAGGATCACTCCGTCGTTGTCGTCGGGAAAGCGCTGCGCGAAATTGCGCCAGCAATCGATCGCCTCCTCGAAGCTGCCCACGACGGCGAACGCCAATGCCGTGACACGCGCCGGCAGCCAGTCCACGACGTGCCACGCGCGCCCGGAGGCCGACTGCACCGCCGGGCTGGCCGGCTGCGCCTGGCCGCCGCGGTGCTTCCAGTAGCGCGCGACGAATTCGCTCATCCGGTAAAGCACCGCCCCCGCCGGTCCCAGCCCGAACGCGGCCAGCACGGAGAACCAGGCGAGCACACCGAAGACATGGCGGTGCGCCGCCAGCACCGAGTACTCGATCACGTGGCGCACGATCTCGCTGCGCGGCAGCTCGCTCGCGTCGACCTGCTGCCATTGCGCCAGCAGGTCGCGCGCGCGCGCCTCGTCCCCCGCGTCCAGCGCGTCGCGGATGCTGGTGAAGTGATGGCTGAACTGGCGAAAGCCCAGGGTGACGTACAGGATGGCCACGCTCCACAGCACGGCCGCCGGCCATCCCAGCGAGGCGATCAGCGCCCAGTGCACGGCCAGGGCGGCGGCCGCGGGCAGCAAGGCCGCCAGCGCCCATGCGATCCAGCCGTGCTGCGGCTTGCCCGCATCGAAGTTGCGGGTGACCCAGCGGGCCCAGCCGCGCAGCGCCGCATGGATCGGGTTGTGGCGTGCCAGCGGGCGCACCTGCTCGATCAGCAGCGCGAACAGGATGGCGAAAAAACTCATGCGCCCATCATAAGGGCGCGCTCGCTCGCCTACGCGCTGAGAAAGCGGTAGAAGTTGCGCAGCATGGCGGCGGTGGCGCCCCAGATGAAGCGCTCCGAGCTGCCGTCCATGTACGGCATCGAAAACCACTCGCGGCGCGCGCCCGCCCATTCCAGGGCATGGTGCCGGTGATGGGCCGGGTTCATCAGGAAGTCCAGCGGCACCTCGAAGGCGTCGGCAACCTCGAAGGTGTTGAGCGCCAGCCGGTGGTCGGGCCGGACCAGTGCCACCACGGGCGTGACCACGAATCGGCTGCCGGTGGTGTAGGTCGGCATCTCGCCGATCACCTCGACCAGGTCGGGTTGCAGGCCGATTTCCTCCTGCGCCTCGCGCAGCGCGGTGTGGGCGGCGTCGGCGTCGGTGTCGTCCTGACGGCCGCCAGGGAAGGCCACCTGGCCGGAGTGCGTCGACAGGTGCGTGGTCCGCTCGGTCAGCAGCACCGTGGGCCGCTCGCGCATGACGACGGGCACCAGGACCGCCGCGTTGGACAGCGCGCGACTGGAAAACCTGCGCTCGATCGAAATCTCCGGCTGCCACGGCGGCGGCGCCAGGAAGCGCTGGCGCAAGGCCAGCGGCGCGAGCGCCTGCGCACCCACGGCCGGCAGGTGCGAGTCGATCCCGAGCACGGGCACGGTGCGCGGGTCGAAATTCGGCAGCTTCGACAGGGGCGTTTCGGCCGGATCCGGGTCTGTGGACATGAGAATGGAAAAGCCGCCGCGAGCTCGGGGGCCTGCGGCGGCTTTGGGGTTCGCCCGGCCTTATTGGGCGCTGGCGGGCTTGTTGTGGTGGGCCAGCTTTTCCTTGATGCGCGCCGACTTGCCGCTGCGCTCGCGCAGGTAATACAGCTTGGCGCGGCGCACGTCGCCGCGGCGCTTGACTTCGATGCTGGCGATCAGGGGGCTGTAGGTCTGGAATGTGCGTTCCACGCCTTCGCCGCTGGAGATCTTGCGCACCGTGAAGCCGCTGTTCAGGCCGCGATTGCGCTTGGCGATGACAACGCCCTCGTAGGCCTGCACGCGCTTGCGGGTGCCTTCGACGACGTTGACGCTGACGATCACGGTGTCGCCGGTCGCGAATTCGGGAATTTTCTTGCCCAGACGGGCAATTTCTTCCTGCTCTAGGGTCTGGATCAGATTCATGGTTTCCTCGGCGATCGTGCCCGCGCTGCGCAAAAGGCCCTGGGCGACTGCAAGGAATGCATGCCGTATCGGGCGGCCGGGTAGAGGATCGAAAAGCTTTTGATTATAAACAACTTAGGAGCTGCCCGGGGCAAGCTTTGCCAGGACGGCTTCGTCCGCCGCGGACAGCCGCCCCGCCGCCCGCGCGGCCGCGACCAGGTCGGGCCGCAGCCGGGCCGTCGTTTCCAGGCGCCGGTCGCGCCGCCAGCGCTCGATCTGGGCATGGTGGCCGGAAAGCAGTTCGGGCGGCGCCTTGCGGCCCTCCCATTCCTCCGGCCGGG
>JAMPXR010000286.1 GCA_023701085.1 Ramlibacter sp.
ACTTGCCAGGCCATCTGGTAGCCGCCGTTTTCGATCGGCTCGCAAACCAGCAGCTTCATGTGGCCGCGCAGCCGGCTGCCCACCGGCACCGGCGCCGTGAACCGCACCTTGTTCAAGCCGTAGTTCACCCCCATGCGGGAGTTGCGGATCTCGAACGCGGTCTTGTAGAACATCGGGATCAGCGACAGCGTGAGGAATCCGTGCGCGATCGGCGCGCCGAACGGGCCGGCCTTGGCCCTTTCGACATCCACATGGATCCACTGGTCGTCACCCGTTGCCTGGGCGAACTGGTTGACCTGCTCCTGGGTGATGGTGATCCAGTCGCTGACGGCGACTTCCTGGCCGACCAGGGCGGGAAGTTCGTCGAGATGTTGGAGGACTTTCATTTGTGCTGGGGCTGGGGGCGCCGATACGTAGAAGGATCAGCGGACTTTAACCCAGTGCCAAAAGCCGGCCGAGCCTCCATAGGCAGGCCGCTTGCGCGCCGCGCGGCGCATCGCCCGCCGCCGCGGGCGCCCGCCCGTTGCCCTGGACCCGCAGTCCGTTCCTGCCTCCTTGTTGCATTGTCTTGCACACGCGGCGCGCCGACATCGCCTATATTCAGCCGTGGCTTTCGGGCCACCATCAGGGCGCAGCGTCCGAAGCAGTAGCGTGGCGCCATGCGAAAACTGCAATCTGCTTTGTGGGAGTTTCCATGTCACTTTTCAGCTTTATCAAGGAAGCGGGCGAAAAACTGTTCGGAAAGGCCGAAGCGGCGCAAGCGGGCGCGTCCCCGAACGTCGAAGAACTCAACCGCAAGGCCGGTGAAGCGATCGCTGCGTACATCGAGCAGCAGAATCTGGGCATCCAGGCGCTGGACGTGAAGTTCGACGGCGCCAGCGGCAAGGTCACGATCAGCGGCCAGGCGCCCACGCAGGACGCGGCGGAGAAGGCCGTGCTGTGCTGCGGCAACGTGCAGAACGTCGCCTCGGTCGACAACCTGTTGACGATCGCGCAGCCCGCGGAAGCCGCGCAGTTCCATGACGTGGTCAAGGGCGACACGCTGTCGGCCATCTCGAAGAAGTACTACGGCGACGCCAACAAGTACAACAGGATTTTCGAGGCCAACCGCCCGATGCTCAGCCATCCGGACAAGATCTATCCCGGCCAGAAGCTTCGCATTCCGCCGGCCTGAGGCCCGCGCCGGCGCGCGCGCGACTTACATGCGCACCCGAAAGGCCCTGGAAATGGCGGACACCGCCGCGGGGCCGTCCCACTCCTGGGCGCCGTAGTACTTGGCCAGCACGCGCCCCTGCGCGTCGACCAGCAATGTCAGCGGCAGCCGGTCGGCGCCCAGCATGTGTTCCAGCATCAACTTGCTGTCGATGAAGTTGCTGAACGAGGATGTCCGGGTCGCCTTCAGGAACAGCTCGGCGCGGTCCACGTAGTCGTCGGTGGAGATGCCGATCACGTTGAACTGCTTGCAGCCGTAACGTTGCGCGAGGCGTTGCAGCGATCCCATCTCCTGCCGGCAGGGGCCGCACCAGCTGGCCCAGACATTGATGATCAGCGGCTTGCCGCGAAACGCGGACAGCATCATCGACGGCCCGTCCAGGCCCTGCATCGGCACTTCTCGCAGCACTTGCCCGACTTCGACCTCCCCCGGCGTCCTGGCCCACGCGGGCACCTGGGCGGCGCCAAGCAGGACCAGCAGGAAGACAATGACCGCTCTCATGCGGTCCAGCTTAGCAGGGGCATCCGGTAGCGAGCTTGCTCAGCGTCAATCGCCAACGATCGCGAAGAGGCGCGCACCACGTAGGACGCGGCCCGACGCCCTGACGGCGCCTTGGCCGAGCCGGCGCCGGCCGGCTGCGCGAAAGAATGACTTCACAGGAGGCTCCCATGGCCAAGGACACGACGCCCCACGGCGGCGAAATCATGCAGCCGCCCCATCGCACCATTCCCGAGCCGCTGCCGGAACAGGAAGGCGACGAGCCGCGCGGCGATCCGGACGAGGACGAGGACGAGGACGAGCCGGAGATCTCGCAGCGGCCGCCCTTGCCGAGCCACACCGAGCCGATGGCGGTGCATGCGGATGAGGAGGCCGATGTGCCGACACACGCCGGCTGGAGCGCCACCGGCTTGAGGAGCCTGCACAAGCAGAAAGGCTGAGCATCATGGACCCGGACGTCCCCGCCCCCGAAACCATTCCACCCTTGAACAATCCGGACCCCCAACCCGGCGATCCCAAGCCCAAGGCGCCGCCGTCCGAGGACGAATCGGGCCGCAAGCACGTGCCGGTCGAATTGCCCGGCAAGCCCGGCATGCCGGAACGCGCCTGACCGAAGAGGCTACTCGCGCGTGACGCGAACGAGTTCCTCGCGCGAGGTGACGCCCTCGCGCACCAGCCGCTCGCCGTCGTCGCGCATCAGCGTCATGCCCGCCTTCAGCGCCGTGCTGCGGATGTCGGCCTCGGCGGCGCGATTGTGGATTTGCGAGCGGATGTTGTCGTCGGCCACCATCAGCTCGAAGATGCCGGTGCGGCCCTGGTACCCGGTGTAGCCGCACTCGGCGCAGCCGGGCGCCGTGGCGGCGCCGCCGGCGGTCTTGACGCGACAGACCGGGCACAGCTTGCGCACCAGCCGCTGCGCCAGCACGCCCAGCAGCGACGAGCTGAGCAGGAAAGGCTCGACCCCCATGTCGATCAGCCGGTTGACGGCGCTGGCCGCGTCGTTGGTGTGCAGCGTCGCCAGCACCAGGTGGCCGGTGAGCGAGGCCTGGATCGCGATCTGCGCGGTTTCGAAGTCGCGGATCTCGCCGATCATGATGATGTCCGGGTCCTGGCGCAGGATGGCGCGCAAGGCTTTGGCGAAATCCAGGTCGATCTTGGCGTTGACCTGGGTCTGGCCGATGCCGGGCAGCTCGTACTCGATCGGGTCCTCCACCGTCATGATGTTGCTGCGTCCGGCATCCAGGCGCTGCAGCGCGGCGTACAGGGTGGTGGTCTTGCCCGACCCGGTGGGACCGGTCACCAGGATGATGCCGTGCGGCTGGGCAATCAGTTCCAGGAAGCCGGCGAGCGTGCCGCCGGTCATGCCCACGGATTCGAGGCTCAGCTTGCTCTCGCTTTTGTCCAGCAAGCGCAGCACGGCGCGCTCGCCATGCGCGCTGGGCAGCGTGGAGACGCGCACGTCGACCGCGCGCGTGCCGATGCGCAAGGAGATGCGGCCGTCCTGCGGCAGCCGTTTCTCCGCGATGTCGAGCTCGGCCATGATCTTCAGCCGCGAGATCAGCGCCGCGTGCAGCGCGCGGTTGGGCTGGACCACTTCGCGCAGGGTGCCGTCCACGCGGAATCGGACGCTGGAATGGCGCTCGTAGGGCTCGATGTGGATGTCGCTGGCGCCGTCGCGCGCGGCCTGCGTGAGCAGCGCGTTGAGCATGCGGATGATCGGGGCGTCGTCGCTGGTCTCCAGCAGGTCCTCGACCGCCGGCAGCTCCTGCATGATGCGCGACAGGTCGGCGTCGTTCTGCACCTCGCTCACCACCGTCGCGGCGCTCGATTCCCCCTGGGCATAGGCGGCGCTGATGCGCTGGGCCAGCGCGGGCGCGTCGAGCAGCTGGAGCGAGCGCACGCCATATTTGCGCACCACCTCGCTGACCGCGGGCGTCGCCGGCGCGGGGGCGTACCACAGCGTGAGGTCGCGGCCGTCGTCTTCCAGCAGCAACTGGTTGCCGCGCGCGAACGCGTAGGGCAGCGGATAACGCATGGGACTATTGGCGCGGAGGCGCCGGCACCGGAGCGGGAACGGCGGGAGCGGGAACGGGCGGCGGCGCCTGGCGCAGCGCCGGCAGCACCGGTCCCGCGTTGATCGGCACCACGGCGCTGGCGGGCGGCTGAGCCGCTTCCTGCTTGCCGCGCATCAGGTCGTAACGATCCAGGGACAAGGCATCGCTCTGCCCTGCGTCGCGCACGACGACCGGGCGCAGAAACACCATCAGGTTGGTCTTCTTGCGGTTGCGCCGCTCGCTCTTGAACAGGTTGCCGAAGACCGGCACGTCGCCCAGGCCGGGCACCTTGTCCTGGTTGCCGGCGTATTCGTCCTGCAGCAGGCCGCCCAGCACCACGATGGCGCCGTCGTCCACCAGCACGCTGGATTCGATCGAGCGCTTGTTGGTGATCAGGCCGCTGACCGAGTTGATCGAGGAGCCCTCCACGCTGGAGACTTCCTGGAAGATCTGCATGCGCACCGTGCCGTTCTCGCTGATCTGCGGCTTGACGCGCAGCGTCAGGCCCACGTCCTTGCGCTCGATGGTCTGGAACGGGTTCACGGTGCCGCCGGTGCCGGTGGTGGCGTTGGTGTACTGGCCGGTGACGAAGGGCACGTTCTGGCCGATCACGATCTTGGC
>JAMPXR010000287.1 GCA_023701085.1 Ramlibacter sp.
CCGCCGATGATCAGGATGGCCCAGACCATCATGCGGTAGCCGAAGATGTTCTTGCGCGCATGGGTGCTGACCAGGTCGGACACGATGCCGAAGGCGGGCAGCGCCACGATGTAGACCTCGGGGTGGCCGAAGAACCAGAACAGGTGCTGGAACAGCAGCGGGTTGCCGCCCGTGTAGGCCGTCTGCTGCCCCCTGGAGACCAGGGCGGGCATGAAGAAGCTGGTGCCCAGCGTCAGGTCCAGCGTCATCATGACCGCGCTGACGAACAGCGCGGGAAATGCCAGCAGCGCGAGGATGGTGGCCATGAAAATGCCCCACACCGTCAGCGGCAGGCGCATCATCGTCATGCCCCGCGTGCGGGCCTGCAGCACGGTCACCACGTAGTTCAGGCCGCCCATGGTGAAGCCGATGACGAAGACGCCGAGCGAGACCAGCATCAGGATGATGCCCCAGTGCGATCCGGGCGTGCCGTCCAGGATCGCCTGCGGCGGGTACAGGGTCCAGCCCGCACCGGTGGGCCCTCCGGGGACGAACAGGCTGGCGGCCAGCAGGACCACCGCGAGCAGGTAGATCCAGTAGCTGAGCATGTTCACGTAGGGGAACACCATGTCGCGCGCCCCGACCATCAGCGGGATCAGGTAATTGCCGAAACCGCCCAGGAACAGCGCCGTCAGCAGGTAGATCACCATGATCATCCCGTGCATGCTGACCAGCTGCAGGTAGGTGCTCGGGTCGATGAAGGCGACCGCGCCCGGGAAGCCCAGCTGCAGTCGCATGAGCCACGAGAACACCAGCGCCACCAGCCCGATGCCGATCGCCGTGACCGCGTACTGGATCGCGATCACCTTGGCGTCCTGGCTCCAGATGTACTTGCCGACGAATGTCCTGGGGTGGTAGAGGGGGACCTCCGCGACCTCCGCGGGCGGGGCGAAATCGGTTTCGTCGTGCGCGACATGCGTGCTCATTTGGCTTCCCCGTTGCGGGCCTGGCGCGAATGGATGTAGGCCACGATGTCGCCGATCGCGGCATCGTCGGCCAGCATCCCGGCGACCAGCGCCATCTGGCTTCCATAGGCGTCCTGCGCATGGCCGCCGCGCACGCCGTCCCGGAAGTTTTTCAATTGGGTGGCCAGGTACCAGTCGCTCATGCCCTGGATCCGGGGCGCGTTGGTCGCGGCGGCCCCCCGCCCGTCGGCGCCGTGGCAGGCCGCACAGGTCGCGTAGCGCCGCCGGCCGTTGTCCACGTCGCCCTTGATCGTCGCCTGCACCGGGGTGTCGGGCAGGGTGGCGATATAGGCCGCGACATTGGCGACGGCAGCGTCGTCCGCCAGCGTAGCGGCCATGGGCGCCATCATCCGGCCGAACACGTCCTTCTCGTGCGTGCCGCGGGCGCCCTGCCTGAAAAGCCTCAGCTGCCGTTCCAGGTACCACGCCCCCTGTCCGCTCAATTTCGGCGCATGCAGGGCGACGTTGCCCTCGCCACTGGCGCCGTGGCAGGCGGCGCAGGCGGCGAACAGGGACTTGCCGGCCGCGGCATCGGGTGGCGTGCGGGCCCCCGCCTGCGCGAAGGTCTGCTGGCGGCCCAGCCAGGCCTGGAAGGCAGCGGGCTCCACCACCACCAGCCGGCCGCGCATGGCGAAATGCCCGATACCGCAGAGTTCCTCGCAAAGCAGGTCGTAGGAGCCCGTGCGCGTCGGCGTGAACCAGGTGTAGGTGACCAGCCCCGGCACCAGGTCCATCTTCACGCGCAGCTGAGCCACCGAGAAGTTGTGCAGCACATCCTTGGAACGAAGCAGCAGCTTGACCGGCTGGCCCACCGGCAGGTGTATTTCAGGGCTGGCCAGCAGCAGGTCGTCCCGGCCGTTCGGATCGGCCGGATTCATCCCGAACGGATTCGCATCGCTGACGAAGCGCGAGTGCACCGTTCCCAGCTTGCCGTCCCCGCCGGGGAGCCGATAAGTCCAGTGCCACTGCTGGGCGAGCACTTCGATGGTGTGGGCGTCCTTCGGGACACGGACGACATCCGCCCAGACCAGCAGTCCCGGCGCCAGCATGGCGGCCACGCCGCCGGCCGTCGTGAGCAGAAGCCACCACTCGAGCTTCTTGTTTTCCGGCTGGTAGGCCGCGCGGCTGCCCGGCCGGTGCCGGTAGCGGATCACCGCCGCGGCCATGAACAGGCTGACCGCGATGAACACGATGCCCGTCACCCAGAACGTGATGGTGATCGTGGTGTCTATGGCGCCCCAGTTCGAGGCGATCGGCGTGAAGTACCAGGGACTCAGGAAGTGGAACAGGACCGAGCCCAGGGCCAGCGCGATCAAGGCGATTGCGATGGCCATGGCGGACTGGTGTTCCCGGTTGCGATGAAGGGGGCCGCATCAGGTACGCGGGAGCGGGCCTCAAGGCTGGGCGGGCGCGTGACGCTCGACGCCCTCGAAGCGGGCCTGCGGGTGCGCGGCCCCAAGCAGCGATGCGATGGCCTGCGCGCGCGCGTAGGGCACGTCGACCATCAGCAGAATCCACCCTTCGCGAATCGCGCTCTCGAACCGCGCGAGCCGCGGGCTGGGGATGGAGATGCCGATCATGCTGGACGACCAGGCGCCGAAGACGCCGCCGAACAGCGCCAGCAAGCCGGCCACCTCCCACTGCGGCGAATCGCCGACGATGGGGAAATACAGCGCGACGAGCAGGCCGGTGCAGGTGCCGGTGGCGCCGCCAAGCAGCAGGCCTCTTTCGGCCGCCCGCAGCACGTCCGAGGTCTGCAGGACCGTGGCGGGATGCAGGCCGGTGAGTTCCAGGCCATCGCGGGCGGCGAAATGGATGTGCCGCGCACCGACGCCCGCCCCGAGCAGGTCCGCCATGATCCTTCCGGCGCTCGCCAGATCGGGCAACAACCAGTAAATGCGTTGCTTCATCGAAGCCCCACGGCCCGCAATACGGGACAGACCTTCGGCAACTTATACGCCTGCGAACAGGCCCGCGCAATCGGACGGTTTCACCATCGGGCGGTATGTTCCGCCATGGATGGGCTCCGCGGTGTCGGCTGGCGTCGGCCTGCGGGAAGCGCGAAGGGAAAGCGCGCACGCAACAGCTGAGGTGTCCACGGCCATGCGCAGTCGCCGGCGTGTGGGTCCACGGAAGGGCGTCGCAGCGGCGAGCCGCGACCTCACGCCGCCAAGCCGCCCCGGCTAGCGAAATTCGAATCCGTTTTGCCGCCAGGCTTCGAACACGGTGACGGCGACCGCGTTCGACAGATTGAGGCTGCGCTGGCCGGGACGCATGGGCAGTTTCAGCCACTGAGCCGGCGGCACCGCCTCGCGCAGGGCGGGCGCCAGGCCGCGGCTTTCGGCGCCGAACACCAGCCAGTCGCCGGGCCGGAAGCCGTTGTCGTGAACCAGCCGCGTGCCGCGTGTGGTCAGCAGGAAAAGGCGCGACGGCTCCGGGCGCTGCGTCTCCAGGAATTGGCGCCAGCCTGGATGGCGCTGCACGTCGGCGTATTCGTGGTAATCGAGTCCGGCGCGCCGCAGCTGCCTGTCGTCCATGGAAAAGCCCAGGGGCTCGACCAGGTGCAGCGCGCAGCCGGTGTTGGCGGCCAGCCGGATCACGTTGCCGGTGTTGGGGGGAATCTCCGGCTCGACCAGGACGATGCGGAACATGGCGTGCTCAGTCGGTGCGTGCGAAGACCAGCCCGGTGACCCGCTGCGCGCCGGCTTGCCGCAAGGCCAGCGCCGCGCTGAACAGCGATGCGCCGCTGGTCATCACGTCGTCGACCAGCACCAGCCGCTTGGCGCGCAGCTGCGCGGCCATCCACGGCTCCACGGCGAACGCGCCCTCGACGTTGCCCAAGCGGTCCTCGCGGGCCAGCGCCGCCTGCGCGGCCGTGTGGCGAATCCGCAGCAGCAAGCTGGCCCGTGTCTTTTTCCGATCGAGCGCGCGCGCCAGCAACAAGGCCTGGTTGAAGCCGCGTCCGGCCAGCCGCTGGCGCGACAGCGGCATGGGCAATACCAGGTCCGCCTGCGCCAGCGCGGCGGCGATCTGCGGCGAGCGGCGCATCAGCCGGGCGAAGCTGCGGCCCCACGCGGGCTGTCCCTCGAACTTGTAGTGCGCGATCAGCGCCGTCCAGGGGAATTCGTATGAAACGACAGCGTGGCAATCGTCCAGCGGGGGCGGCGCCCCCAGGCAGCGGCCGCATTCGGCCACGCCCGCCGGGACGGGCAGGGCGCAGCGCCGGCAGCGCGGCCGCGCCGGCGCGAAGCGCGCGATGCATCGGGCGCAGACCGGCTCGGCCGGCCAGGCGCGGCACACCGCGCACTGGCCGGGTACGGCAGCCGCCATCGCGTCGATCAGGCGCTCGAG
>JAMPXR010000288.1 GCA_023701085.1 Ramlibacter sp.
AGCGCCGCGCCGACCTGGCCATGCTGCGCATGCTGGGCGCCACGCCGGCCAAAGTGGCGGCCCTGCTGTTGTGCGAGGCCTTGTGGCTGGCCGTGCTGGCGTCCGCGCTGGGGCTGGCCGCCGGCCACGGATTGACGGCTCTGGTAGGCTCGCTGCTCGAAGGGCAGCGCTCCCTGCCGGTGACCGGCCGGCTCTGGGTGCCGGCCGAAGCCTGGATCCCGGGCGCCGCGGTGGCGGTCGCCGCGCTGGCCGCCCTGATCCCGACGGTGAGCGCCTATCGCATCGATGTGGCCCACCTGCTCAACACGAGGTGAATGAACGATGAGAAAGCTGATGTTCCTGGCAGCCTGGCTGCCGCTGCTGGGAATGGCTGCCGAAAGTCCCGATGAGATCAGGAAGGACGCGCAGCGGCATCGGGCCATGGCTGCGGCCCACGAGGCAGCGGCGAAATGCCTGGAGTCGGGCAAACAGCCCGAGCAATGCCAGAAAGACCTGCAAGCTGCCTGCAAAGGCCTGGCCATAGGAAAATACTGCGGCATGAAACACGAGCATTGACGGATCGGCCGTGCACACCGGGAGTACGCCTTGAAGAAGATCCTTGTCGCGCTGGCCGTGCTGGCCGCGGCCGCTGCCGGCGCGCAGCTCAGCCCGCCGGTGCCCGTGGGCACCGGCCCGGGCGTGCACAGCCCCGACAGCCCGTTCCCGCCGCTGCCCGCGCGCAGCGACGTGGTGCCCTGGTCCGTGCTGACCGCGGTGAGCACGAAGACCGAGAAAAACAAGGTGCTGCCGGTATTCGACAAGTCGCAGTTGGCGCTGAACGCGAAGACCCAGCGCGTGCAGGGGTTCATGATGCCGCTGCAGCCGGGAGAGAAGCAGACCCACTTCCTGCTCAGCTCGGTGCCGCTGACTTGCGCCTTCTGCGTGCCGGGCGGGCCGGAGAGCATGGTTGAGGTCAAGACCCGCACGCCCGTGAAGTACACGCTCGACCCGGTCACGGTCGAGGGCCGGTTCGCCGTGCTGAGCGACGATCCCTACGGGCTGTACTACCGGATCACGGACGCGGTGAGCATTAAGTAGATGTCCGTCCGGCGCGGTCTGCATTGGCTCCTGCTGGTTGCGCTGCTGTCCGCGCAAATGCTGGGCCTGATGCACCACGTGGTGCACGGCCCAAAAGGCGATTCGGGCCTGGCGACCCAACGTGCGCATGAAGATGAACGCCATGGTCCAGAGTGGGTATCGGGCCTGTTCTCCGGGCATGACGACGAGGATCCCAGTTGCCGCGTCATCGACCAGTCAGGCCACGGCGACGTCTTGCCTGTGTTGCCGGCGGTGCCACTGCCGCTGATTGCGCCTTCCTGCGTCCTCCGATGGTTCCCGGGCGAAGTCCTTGCCCGATGGGCCGCGGTGTTTGACGCGCGGGGCCCGCCACTGCTTCGTTGATTTCTTCCGGCCGTGTTGGCGCGGGGTCCTGTCGGCTCCGTGCCGGCTTGGGTCTATCCGAATCAATCGAGGCATATCATGAGATCCTTATTTCGCCGCAGCGCCGTGGGCGCCGCCATGCTTTCGTTCAGCAGCCTGGCCTTGGCGCAGGCCACTGCCACACCGACTCTCAAGGAAGTCACCGTCACCGGCAACCCACTGGGGGCCGAGGAGTTGATCACGCCGGCCGCCCAGTACTCGGGAACGGGCCTGGTCCTGCGCTCCCGGGCCACGTTGGGCGAAACGCTCACCGGCACACCGGGTGTGAGCAGTACCTACTTCGGCCCCAACGCCAGCCGGCCGGTCATCCGCGGGCTGGACGGCGACCGCATCCGGATCCTCTCCAACAGCGGTGCCATGGTCGATGCCTCGGGCCTGAGCTACGACCACGCAGTGAGCGCCGACCCGATCGCCATCGAGCGCATCGAAGTGCTGCGCGGCCCCGGTACGCTACTCTACGGTGGCAGCGCCGTTGGCGGCGTGGTTAACATCATCGACAACCGCATCCCGCGCGCGCCGATCGAGGGCGTCGCAGGCAAGGCAGACTTCGGCTTGGCCAGCGCCAACCGCGAGAAGGGCGGTGGCTTCATGATCGAAGGCGGGAACAAGGGACTCGGCCTGCACGCGGACGTGTTCAGCCGCAGTACCGAGGACGTGAGAGCGCCTGTTTCGCTGGCCTGCACGCAAGGCGGCGTCACCCGCTTCGCCAACCGCATCTGCAACTCAGCCAGCAATGTGCGCGGCGGCGCGGTGGGAGGATCGCTGTTCTTCGATCGGGGCTATCTGGGTGTGTCGGTTGCAACTTACCACAATGATTACGGCACCGTGGCCGAGGACGAGGTGGACATCGGCATGCGTTCCAGCCGCTACGCGCTGGAAGGCGAGCTGCGAGACACGGGCGGCTTGTTCAGGAGCGTGAAGGGCCAGCTGAGCCATACCGATTACCGGCACACCGAATTCGACGCGAGCGAGCCCGGCACGATGTTCAAGAACCGGGGCAACGATTTCCGGCTGGAAGCTCGCCATGCGCGGCTGGGCGCGCTGGATGGCGTGATCGGTGTGCAGGGCGAGAACACGCGCTTTTCGGCCGATGGCGAGGAAGCCTTCGCGCCCTACAGCCGCACCCGATGGGCCGCGCTCTTCGCGTATGAGGAGCTGGGCACATCCTGGGGCAAGCTAAGCTTCGGCGCGCGTACCGAATCGGTCGAGGTGCAATCGCTCGGCAATCCCGTGGTGCCGCGATTCATCCGGGCGACGCGCAAGTTCAACCCGCACAGTTTTGCCGTGGGCGGTTTGTGGAACTTGGCACCGGCGTGGCAGCTCACTTGGAACCTCTCGCGCAGCGAGCGCGCTCCCAAGGACCACGAGCTGTTTGCCGACGGCCCCCACGTAGCTACCGCCGCCTACGAGCTGGGCAATCCGGAATTGGACAAGGAACGTTCGACCAACCTGGACCTGGGCCTGCAATGGAAGCGCGCCGCCCATAGCTTCAAGTTCAGCGCCTTCCAGGGGCGTTTCGCGAATTACATTTCGCTGGAAGCCAGCGGGGTGCAGCGCGACGTGAACGGCGAGCTGGTGCCTGAATTCGCCTACCGCCAACTGCGCGCGCGATTGCGCGGCCTGGAAGCCGGCGGCAATGTGCGCCTGCGCGATGGAGGCTCGACGGTCGATCTGGAGCTGCGCGGCGATGTGGTTCGTGCGATGAACCTGGCTACCGGCCAACCTTTGCCGCGCATTGCGCCGATGCGTGCGGGCGCAACGCTGATATGGGCGCGAGGACCATGGGGCGCCCGCCTGGGGTTCGACCGGTTCGCCGCGCAAGACCGGGTGCCTGCCGGCGATTTGCCGAATGCGGCCTACACTCTGTGGAGCGCCGCGCTGACTCACCGCATGAAGGCCGGCGCTTCCGGTTTGCTGTGGTACGTCCGCCTGGATAACGCAGCCGACCGGCTGGCCTACAGCGCCACGTCGATCCTCACGCAGACCGCGCCCGGCAAGGCGCCACTGCCGGGGCGAAGTGTGAAGGTGGGGCTGCAGGCTTCGTTCTGACAGCTCCAGCGCTTTATTGCGGCACGGGTGGGAATCCGGGCTGCGAATCCCGATTCGGCGATGCCGCCGGCGGCGAGCGCGACCATGGTCAGCGTTGCCCCAGCTTGCGTCGCACTCAGCCGATCGCCGTTGCGCCGCGGTCAACCCTCCGCCGGCTCGGCTCCATCCGCTCCAGGGCAAGCCCGGCCGTGTTACGGCGCCAGCCGCTCGCGCACCCAGCGGCCGGCTTCCAGCCGGTAGCGCAGCCGGTCGTGCAAACGGCTCTTGCGGCCTTGCCAGAACTCCCAACCGTCCGGTACGAGGCGATAGCCGCCCCAGTGCGGCGGGCGCGGCGGATGGAGCATGTACTGCGCGCCGTAGCGGGCGGCGTTGGCGACCAGCACGGTGCGGCTCTCGATCACTTCGCTTTGCGGGCTGGCCCAGGCGCCGATGCGCGAGTCCAGCGGACGGGTGGCGTAATACGTGTCGCTTTGCTCGGCGCTGGTCTGCTCGACCCGGCCTTCGATGCGCACCACGCGTTCCAGCTCGACCCAGTGGAACTGCAACGCGGCGTACGGATTGCCGCCCAGTTCCCGGGCCTTGCGGCTTTGGTAGTTCGTGTACCAGACGATGCCGCGCGCGTCGAACCCCTTGACCAGGACGATGCGGGTGCTCGGGCGCAGGTCTCCCCCCACGGTGGCCAGTGTCATCGCATTGGGTTCCGGTATCTCGGCGCTGATCGCCTCGGCCATCCACTGGTCGAATTGCTTGAGCGGATCGGCGTGCGAAGCCTCCTCGCTCAGCTCGGCGCGCTCGTAGCTTTTTCTCAGTTCCGC
>JAMPXR010000003.1 GCA_023701085.1 Ramlibacter sp.
AAGCCGACGTGGTGGGCGGGCCCTACTACTACGCCAATGGCTCGACTTGCCTGGGCGCGCAGTGCACGGTGCGAAATGTGAGCGGCACCAACGGAGACGTGACCTCCGCGGGCCTGATCGCCGAAGAAAGCGAGGCCAACAACGCGGCCGGAGCCGCAATTTCCTTCTAGCACAACCGATCGAGATTCCCGCATGCGGACCTTACAGAAGCAGCCGAAGCACAGCCAACGCTTGGGACGTGCGGCCCCGCCAACCGGCTTCACCTTGATCGAACTGCTGGTGGTGATCGTCATCATTGGCCTGCTCACCGCGGTGGTGGGGCCGCGTCTCTTTTCACAGATAGGCAAGTCGGAGCAGAGCGCAGCCATGGCACAGATCGACTCATTTGCCAAAGCATTGGATGCTTATCGCTTCGACACGGGTCATTATCCGACGACGGAGCAAGGGCTCCAGTCCTTGTTCGTCAGGCCGCAGGGAGAGAGCAAATGGAACGGGCCCTATCTGCAAAAGAAAGTGCCGCCTGATCCCTGGGGCAAGCCCTATACCTACCGTTCGCCGGGGCAAGGCGGCGATTTCGACTTGCTGTCCTTCGGCAAGGATGGCCAGCTCGGTGGCGACCAAGAAAATGCGGACCTGTCGTTCCGCTAAGGAAACCCGGGACTCATGAGTTCGATGGAGGTCACATCAGCCAAAAGCATCGCCGCGGACGGCGTGCGCCTGAAGGTCAGCCGGGGCACAACCGATGTTTGGCACAGGTATCCCGGTCTTTCAGCCGCGCAAGCGACAGTGGTTGCCCAACGAGCCGGATGGCGCGTGCTCGAAACCGAGGCCATGCCAGAAGCGGCCGCAAGAATGGAACGCGGGCTGGGGTTGCGTGTTCGGACGCGGCGCTTCCAGTTGCTGCTGTTCTCGCAGGAACTTCTCACGCTCCTCGAAGCAGGGCTGAATCTCACGGAAGCACTGGAAACGCTGAAGGCAAAAGCCCGCGCGGGCGCGGAGCTCGGCACCTTGTCTCAGATCGTGAGCGCGGTGCGTGAGGGCCGGCCCTTCTCCGATGTGCTGCAAGGCATGCCCCACTCCTTCCCCGAAGTCTATGTGGCCACGGTCCGCGCCAGTGAGCGAACTGGAACGCTGCCTCAGGCATTGCAGCGCTTCGTCGCCTATCAGCAGCAGTTCGACGCCTTGCACCGAAAGGTCGTCTCGGCTGCGATCTACCCTGCGATGCTGCTGGTAGTCGGAACATTGGTGGTGCTGTTTCTCCTGGGTTTTGTGGTACCCCGTTTCGCATCCGTCTACGAGTCCTCCGGCCGCGACATTCCCGCCCTGTCCCGCGCGTTGCTGTGGCTCGGGCGCATCCTTCACGAGCACGCCTGGCTGGCATTTGGCTGTGCGGTCGTGGGGGTTGCCGGTAGCGTAACCGCATGGCGATCCGACCAGGCGCGGCACCGCCTCGTGGACATGCTTCTCTCGCTGCCCGGCCTGCGCGAGCGGGTCGCCTTGTTCCGGCTGAGCCGTTTTTACCGCGCGACGAGTCTGCTGCTCGCTTCCGGTATCGCATTGCCGCGGGCATTGGGGATGGTCGCCGGACTGCTCGGGGGTCAGCAGCGAGTTGCCCTCGCGCTTGCCAAGACACAGCTCGAACAGGGTTTACCGGTTTCGCAGACCCTGGTGGCGAACGGGTTGGCCTCGCCCGTGGCCGAGTCGCTGGTCAGGGTGGGCGAACGGTCCGGTCAACTGGCTCAGATGCTGGAGCGAACGGCCGGTTTCCATGACGAGGAACTGGCGCGCTGGATCGATTCGGCGTCCCGGCTCATGGAGCCACTGCTGATGCTGTTGATCGGTCTGATCATCGGCACGGTCGTGATTCTCATGTATCTGCCCATATTTGACCTGGCGGGGACGTTCTAGCATGACCGCGCTTACAGCCGAGGCCCTGGGCGTGCGTGTGTTGAGCATGGACGAACTGCGCACCATGACGCCGCAGTGGCAAGCCGTGTCGTACTCCGAGGCAGGCGCACGCAAAGTTCTGATCTTGCGTGATGGCAGAAACGTTCATTGGCTCGTCATGGTCGATTTCGCCGATGCGGCGACCGAAACCTGGGGTCGCAGGCGTTGCGCGCGCTTGAGAGTCGCGTTGCCCGAGCTTGCCGCAGTCGGCGAAGAGGATCTCCTTGCTTTGCTGGCGCAGCACGAGCATGGGCTACGCGCGATGGATGTAGTTGAACCGGGCAGCGCCGCAGGTGATGTCGAGGAAGTCGCAGCAGTGATCACGTTGGCCGCGCTCGAAAACGAGACGAGCGCAGTGGTGCGCCTGGTCAACTCCACGCTGTACGATGGACTCAAACTGAACGCGAGCGACATCCATCTGGAGTGCGATCCGCAGGGGCTGCGCATCCTCTATCGGCTCGATGGCGTGTTGGTGCCCATTACGGAAATGCCCGGGCTCGAGATGGCCGATCAGGTGATCTCCCGCATCAAGGTAATGGCCGAACTCGACATCGCAGAGCGGCGAGTGCCGCAGGACGGCCGTTTCAAAGTGCGCGTCGGCGAGCGCGAAGTCGACTTTCGCGTCTCCGTCATGCCCAGCGTTTTCGGTGAAGATGCCGTGCTACGGCTTTTGGACCGAAAAGCGCTGGCGGAAGAGGGCCAGGGCTTGACCCTGGACAAACTGGGTTTGAGCCATGATCTTGTCAAGGCGGCTCGCCGGCTCGCGCATAAGCCTCACGGGATGCTGCTGGTGACGGGGCCGACCGGATCGGGCAAGACCACCACGCTGTACGCGACCATTTGCGAGATCCATACCGGGCGCGACAAGATCGTCACCATCGAGGACCCCGTGGAGTATCGGCTCCCACGCGTGCTGCAAATCCCGGTCAACGAAAAGAAAGGCCTGACGTTCGCCCGCGGTTTGCGCTCGATTCTTCGGCACGACCCGGACAAGATCATGGTGGGCGAAATTCGAGACAACGAGACGGCGCAGATCGCGGTTCAGGCGGCCCTGACGGGTCATCTGGTACTCACCACCGTGCACGCCAACAATGTGCTGGATGTGCTGGGGCGTTTCCTTCACATGGGCGTGGACGGGTACAGCCTTGCGTCGGCGCTTAATGGCATCCTGGCACAACGGCTCCTTCGGATCAACTGCGACCACTGCACGCAGGCCGCAACGCCCGACCAGGACTTGCTCGAGGACTTGGGTTTGGCCTCGAGCCGCACGCGGGGCTGGAACTTTCTCGAAGGCAAAGGGTGCGGTCACTGCCGCGGAACCGGATACAAGGGTCGCCGTGCCGTAGCCGAAGTATTGGTGCTCGACGACGAATTGAGAGAGCTGATCGCGCAGCGCGCGCCAGCCTCAGTGATCAAGCAGGCGGCGACACGGGCCGGGTGGATGAGCTTGACCGATTGCGCACTTGGATGTGCAGCCCGGGGTGAGACGACTTTGGCGGAGGTCGCGCGTGTGGCCGGCTGAATCCAGGCGCGGTGGCCTGCTTTGTGTCTATCTGGGAGCTCACTCGGCGCAATCGGTGCTGTGGCTTGGTGGCCGGCACATGAAGCAGTCCTTCCGTGCGGTGCCGGTAGGCTGGCGCGACGAGGATGCATTGATGGGGGTTCTTGGCAACTGGACACTGGACTCCGAATGGCTCGAGACTGTACGCGGGGCCGGTGAACTGCGTGTCATCATTTCTGATCACTGGCTGGCGGCAGCGTCGGTGCCCTGGTCGAGCGCGCAGCTCACGGGCAAGAAAGCACGGCAGGACGCGTGGGAGCATCTGAACGCCGCCGGCTATGACGTGTTGCCCGACGAACAGATATGCCTCGACGATTGCGCTTCCCGGCGGCCGCGACTGGCGTTGGCCTATCCGAGCAGGATTTTGACGGCCCTGGAGCACCTCGCCCGGGAGTCAGGCGTGCGGTACATCCAGGCGGGCAGTCTCGCAGTTTTGGTCGGCTCGCGATTGCGAGCGATGCGGCCCCGGCCCAAGACCGCCGCGCTGGCGATCGTTGAGCCCGGTGACAGGGAGTTGCGTGCCGCCACGTTCGTGAAGCTGGATCCCGCGTGCGAGCGCATCGAAAGGGTTGTCCCGCGAAACATCCGCGCTGAGTGCGGCGCTGAGTGGCGTGGTTTGGAGCAGGCATGGATGCGGCTGGGATGGGGTGGGCAGGATGAGGCGGCCTCGCACCCGGCGCCCTGTGTGGTCATTGACGCCAACCTCGAAGGCGAGCCCTTGCGTGCCGCGACCAAGGCCGCGGCGAGCTTCTGGCTGCCGGTCAGTTGGACCCTATCTCAGGAGGACAGCGCCACCAATCGTGCGGGATGGATCGAATGGCTCGGGCTGCGGCCCGGGCGTGCAGTTGCACCGCTGGACATCAGGCTCGAACACTCCCCCAAGACGGTTTCTGGATTCCGGCCTGCGCTCCTGGGTGTACCTATGAGATCCTGGCAAGTTGCTGCAATCGCAGCGGTCGCGGCGGCGACCGTGTGGCTGGCTGGCGAGGCAACGGAGCATCGCGAGCGCCTCGCGCTTGTACGCGCCGCCGAGGTCGCCGCACTCGCCCCGCGCACGCCGGTCCCGCCGCTGACCCCGCAGACGCGCGAAAGACTCCTAGCCGTCAACCATGTCATCGCTCATCTCAATATCCCCGTCGAGGACGTGCTGCGCGCCATACAGCCACCCGCTGACATTCATGTCGGCCTCATCGGCCTGGAAGCTTCCGCAGCTGGTGCTCAGCGCTCTGACGGCACTGCGGGACAGCCGCTGCTCAAAGTCATGGCAGAAGCTCCGTCGGCTTTGGACATGACGCGTTACGTTTCCTACCTTGGAGGACGCCGTCCGCTAACGCGCGCTGAACTTCTAAAGCATGAGTTCATTAAGACGGGGAATACCGATGCCCCGTATCGGTTCCATGTGGAAATAGGGTGGCAGCCATGAGCGTGGCCCTTGCGGCCTGGTCGCTTCGCCGTCTCGCGTTTCGTACGGTGCGGTGGCTGGGGGTCGGTGGCGTGACACTGGTCGCCCTGGGTTTACTGCTGGCTATCGCCTGGGCAACCGATCTGCATTTTTCCGAGCAGCTTGCCATGGAGCAGCGGCGCGCCGCGAAGATCGCCTCACGCGCAGGGACGAGTGATGCAGCGTCGGAGTTGCGCGTTACGACAGTGACGCAGGAACTCCATGCTTTCGACAGGCGGATGCCCGCTGCGGAGGATGCGATGCAGGTGCTGGCGGACCTGTTCTCGTTGGCCGGGAAGCACCGGCTGGTGCTGGCGCGCGGCGATTACCAGCTTGAGTCGGACGACAAGAGCGCTTTGCTGCGTTTGCAAATCACGCTCCCGCTCAAAGGCGACACGAAATCGATCCACGGTTTCGTGCAGGACGCGCTGCTGGCTAATCAAACTCTGGCATTCGACGCACTGACATTCAAGCGCGAACATTTGAACAGCGAAGAAGCCGAAGCCAAGGTGCAGATGTCTTTGTACACGCGACGGTTCGCAAACGTGTCACAAGACGCTGTGGTCTTCACGGCGAGGACTTCGCCGTGAAGACCAATCGCCTGCTGCTGACTTTGTTGCTTGCCGCATCGGCCGCCGCCGCATTGTGGTTGCCACCCACGACAAGCGAGGTGGTCGCACCTGTTGCGCGTCCGGGCCAGGGCGGTCGAACAGCGGCTGGCGCCGCCCCGCGCGAGAAACCTGCTGTGTCGGGACGTCTGGACCGACTTGTGCCGCGGACAGCTTCCGACGAAGGAACGGCAGGGCCGTTCGCTGTACCGACGTGGGTTGCGCGGAAAGTGGCTGCGGTGCCGGTGCAAGCAGTGTCCGCCTCTGTCGCCGAGCCGGCCCCGCCGCAGGCGCCACTGGCTCCGTTCAAAGTGATCGGCCGGTACGAGGAGGGAGGTCGGGCGGGCGTCTTTCTTGAGCACCAGCAAAGAACGATTGTGGCGCGCGGCGGCGAGCAGCTTACGCCCGAATGGAAGGTAGATAGCGTCGAGGGTGGACGTGTCGTGATCGAGTACCTGCCGTTGTCGCAGCGGCAGACCTTGGAATTGACCAGCTCCGCAGCGGGGAAGGTGACTGAATGATCGAGCAGTATCCGAGTCGGTGGGCGGCGGGAGTTGGGGTTTGCCGGTGGCTGGTGTTCGTACTCGCCGCGTCGCTGTTGGCCGCGTGCGGGGCGATGCAGTCGTTCAAGCAAGGAAATCAATATCTGGAGGAGGGCAAAGTCGCCGAGGGCTTGGCCAAGCTCGAAGAGGCCGTGCGTCTGGACCCGAAAAATCTGGAATACCGAATGGGCCTGGCCTCGCGCCGGGCCGGCGTGGTGAACCAGCTGCTTGCGGGTGCCGAGGCGCACCGGCGGGCAGGCCGTCTGTCGGAAGCCGAGAAAGGCTTTCGACAGGCGCTTGTCTTCGATCCGGAAAACGTGCAGGCGCACCAAGAGCAGAGAGCGATCGTCGCCGAGCGCAAGCATCACGCGCTGGTGACGGAAGCCGAGTCGATCTTCAAACGTGGCAAGGCCGACGATTTGGCCTTGGCTCTGGAAAAGCTGCGCCCTGTGCTCCAGGAGAATCCCAAACAGCGCGAGGCCCTGAACCTGAAGGAGCGCATCGATACCGAACGCGCGAAGGAAAGGCGCGCCGAAGCGCGACTGGCAGCCACCTATCGCCAGCCCATCACGCTCGAATTTCGCGATGCGCCGTTGAAGTCGGTGTTCGACGTGATCGCCAGGCTGTCGGGCCTGAATTTCTTCTTCGACAAGGACTTGCGCCCCGACTTGAAGGCCAGCATTCTCGCCAAGAATACGACGGTCGAGGACGCGGTGCGGCTGCTACTCGTGACCAACCAGCTGGAACAGAAGATTCTGAATGAAAATTCCGTCCTGATTTATCCCAACACGCCGCAAAAGCAGAAGGAGTATCAGTCACTTTCGATCCGGAGTTTTTTCCTGGCCAACGCGGACGTCAAGGCGGTTTCGAACACGATCAAGACACTCGTAAAAACCAAGGATTTGGTCATCGACGAGCGCCTCGGACTCCTCATCATGCGCGACACGCCGGAAGCCATTCGCCTCGCGGAGCGAATCGTCGCGTTGCAGGACCTGAGTGATCCCGAAGTGATGCTCGAGGTGGAGATCCTGGAAATCAAACGCTCCCGGCTTCTGGAACTGGGCATCAGCTGGCCCGGCCAGCTTACGTTCTCCCCCATCGTCCCGGCAGAATCCGTGTTGTCGGTAGCCAGCTTGCGAGGAATCAACAGCAGCGCTATCCAGGTCACCGGGGCGAGCCTGGGCGTAAACGCGCGCAAAGAGGACCAGGAGGGAAACATCCTCGCAAACCCCCGAATCCGCGTGCGCAACAAGGAAAAGGCCAAGGTCCTCATCGGCGAAAAGGTGCCGGTTATCACGACGACATCGAACGCGAACTTCGTGTCCGAGTCGGTCACCTATGTGGACGTGGGCCTGAAGCTTGAAGTCGAACCCAGCATCTATTTGGACGAGGAGGTCGCGATCAAGATCAACCTCGAGGTTTCCAGCCTGGTGCGCGAGGTGCTCAGCAAGTCCGGAACTCTCTCGTATCAGATTGGCACGCGGGGTGCGAGCACGGTGCTTCGCCTGAAGGACGGCGAAACGCAGATCCTCGCGGGGCTGATCAGCGATGAAGAGCGGTCCAGTGCCAGCAAGGTTCCCGGCGTCGGTGAATTGCCCCTTGTGGGCCGCCTGTTCGGCAACCGGAAGGATGACAGTCAACGCAGTGAAATCCTGCTCTCGATCACGCCGCGCGTGGTACGGTCCATCCGCCGGCCTGACCTATTGGCCGCCGAGTTCGAATCCGGCACTGAAGCAAGCATAGGTGCGATGTCGCTCAGGCTTGCCGCGGTGGACACTTCGGTTTCTGCCGCGGTTACGGGCGCTGTTTCAGCGCCGACCGGCGGGGCCAGAGCCGCCGTGGCCACGGCAAGAGTGCCGGCCGGCATTTCGTCCACAGGCCCGGGCTCGACGCCGGCCGAATCCGTGCCAAGCCAGGCATTACCGAGTTCTCTCACCCTGAACTGGGCCGCTCCGCCGCAAGTCAAAGTAGGCGAGCAGTTCAGCGCGGTGCTGCGAGTGAACAGCCAGGCGAGCCTGCGCGGCTTGCCGCTGCTGGTCGGCTTCGATCCCCAGCTGTTTCAGGTCGTGAGCGTGATCGAAGGCGACTACTTCAGGCAGGCTGGCGGACGCTCCAGCTTCAGCCAGCGGGTCGATCCCGCCCAGGGCAAGATCTTCGTCGCCGCGGTCCGGCAGGCGTTTTCGGGAACGGACAGCGGCATAAACGGAACGGGCTCGGTGGTCACGGTAACTCTTAAGGCGATCAGGCCGGCGGCCCAGGCACGCATCCAGCTTCTTTCCGCCACACCCGAGCCGCCGCTTGCTTCGACAGTGCCGGTGCCAATGGATCATGTGATCCGCGTGGTGCCTTGAGCGAGAGCGCAGATGATTGTCGACGGGCCACTTCGCCGCGATATACGCGTGCGGCCGCGTACAGGCGGATTCACTTTGGTCGAGTTGCTGGTGACGCTGGCGATTATGGGAATTCTGGCGACAGTGACGGTTCCGCTCGCGCAGATTTCGGCGCAGCGTCAAAAGGAACGCGAATTAAGAGCCGCGCTGGCGCAGATAAGGGATGCAATCGACGCGTACAAACGGGCTGGCGAGCAAGGGCGGATTCTGGTCAAGCTGGGCGAGAGCGGTTATCCGCGCACTCTGGACGAGCTGTGGCAGGGCGTTTCGGATCAGCGCAGCCCAGACCGCCGCAAGATTTACTTTCTCAGGGCTATTCCCAGGGACCCTATGCACGAGGACTATTCGGTATCTTCAGTGGAAAGCTGGGGGCTGCGCAGCTACTCCTCCCCGCCTGACGATCCATCGCCTGGCGAGGATGTGTACGACGTTTACTCCAAGTCGGCAAAAACGGGTTTGGATTCCTTGCCCTACCGGCAGTGGTGAGCGCTCATGATAAGTCGCACCAAGGGATTCACACTGATCGAGCTTCTGGTGGTGATGGCGATTGTTGCCCTGCTCTCGAGCGTTGCGCTGCCACGTTATCTCGCCTCGGCGGAAAGAGCCAAGGAGACGGCCCTGAAGGAAAACCTGAAGGCCATCCGCGTTTCCCTGGATCGCTTCCGCGCGGACAAAGGTCGCTGGCCCAAGCGCTTGGAAGAGCTGGTGGAGCAACGATATTTGTCGCATGTGCCGGTCGATCCGATGACCGAGCAGGCAGACACCTGGACCGTCGAGGCGTCGAGAGATGCGGGCGAGGAAGGCGTCGCTGACGTGAAGAGCGGCGCATCCGGAACCACCAGTGACGGCAGGCGTTATGCGTCATTCTGAAGAACGGAAAAACAACAGGGTTGGCTACCGGCAGCCCTTGCGGCGCAGGCAGGGCGGCTTCAGCTATCTGTGGCTGCTGCTGGTGATCGCGCTGATCGCCGCCGGTTCGAGCACGGTGCTGGAGCTGCAACAGACCGTGGCACGCAGGGACCAGGAGAGGGAGTTGCTGTGGATCGGACGCCAGTTCGTCGCGGCGCTGGAGAGTTATCGCACGGCGCAATCCTACGAGGTGGGTTCCATCCACGGAGCGGCATCGCCAGGTTCCGATCTCCGCCACTATCCGGCTTCGCTCGAAGAGCTGCTCAAGGATCCGCGCTTTCCGGGGATCAAACGGCACTTGCGCAGAATTTTCCGCGATCCACTGATGGGTAACACCGAGTGGGGCTTGATTCGAAGAGCCGGGCGGATCGTGGGCATCCATTCGCTGTCCCGCGAAAAGCCGATCAAGCAGGATGGGTTCGAGCCGAACGAAGCGAGCTTCGCGGGAGCGGAGCATTACAGCAATTGGGTCTTCGTGGCCCCGGTCGCAGTCCACTCATTGCAACCCGGTGCCGGTATACGCACGATCCCGTGATCTGGAGGCGATGATGAATCTGAATCGCCACGAAAGAAGTCGTTCCCGCGTACGCGTCGCGCTGCTGTCATTGCTGCTGCCCCTCTGTGCGCAAGGCCAGCAAGGCAACGAGGAGCTCCCCGAGGCGTTACGCAATATTCCGCGCGCCGGCGAGTCGTGCAAAAACGACGCGCCGGACGTCGCCGCGACGCGCACTTCCCGAACTGCCGCTGCCGCGCCCGGGCTTGCGTGCATGGTCACCATGAGCCAAGTGCGTGGCGACATCGAATCTGGCGCTATCCTGATTGTCGACGTGCGCCAAGACAGCCAGCACCAGCGCTTTCACATCCCGGGTTCGGTCAATTTTTCTGCCACCAGCCTGGCGCACAAACCTGCGTTGCGCGGCAAGGCGCTGCTGCTCGTGGGAGACGGAAAAGGCGAGCGCGAACTGCATGCGGGCTGCTCGCTCCTGAAGCAATCTGGATTTGCCTCGGTACGTGTTCTGGCCGGCGGAATGATTTCCTACCTCGCCAGTGGTGCGCCCCTGCGCGGGCGCGTACCTTCAGCATATGAACTCGCTGACCTCGATGCCGGCCAGCTCTGGGCCGAAAGCAAATTCGTGGAGAACCTTCTTGTCATCGCCGGCAACGCGGCGGACTACTCGGATCATTTACCCTACGCCACAGCCGTGAACCCGTTGACGCCGGCGTCATTGGCCGCCGTGCTGGACCGGCGCCAGAAGGAGATCAAAGGAGCTGTTTCGGCCGTGGTGCTCGCCGGGGCGCCCGTCACTGAAGAAACGAGCTACGCCGCGCTGGCGACAGCTGTTGCGCCGGTGCCGTTGCTGACCTACAGGGACTCGGCGGCCGCGCTGGGCCGCTTTGTCGCGGGCCAGAAGGCTTCGTGGACCGCCCGGGCGCGCGGGCCGAAGCGGCCGCGGTGCGGGTAAGTGGAGTGAGCTGCCAATGATGGGCAGGCGTTGTTTTTTGGGGCTGGTAGCGGCGGCGCCCGTCGTGAGCGTAGGCGTGCCGCAAGCCAGCTTGCGAGCCGTCCGCCTGAACGTGCTGATGACGAATCCGTTCGGCCATGATCTGAAGCAGCAGACCTTATGGATGTACCTCCCGGTCCTCGCCGGCTCCCACACCCGAGTGATACATCAGGAGGCGTCAGGAGGTCACTCCTTCCTCAGCGACGCCTTGGGCCACAATATCCTCGAGCTAAGGCTCGATCGCCTAGCGCCTTATGCGCACCGGGTCTTCAACGTTCTTGTTTTGCTTGAGAGCGTCCATGATCAGCAAGGCGCGAAAGGTCCGCCGGAACCTGGAATGTGGCTGGGCCCGCAACGCAATATCGAATCGGACCACCCGCTCATCGCGGAAGCGGCAGCGCCATTGCGGCGGCCAACCTCGCGCGAAAGCGCGCTGGAGGCCTATCGTTGGGTGGCTTCGCGTATGACGTACACGGGCTATCTCAGTGAAGATTCAGGCGCACTGATCGCCTTTCGGACACGTCGGGGCGACTGCACGGAATACTCTTCGCTGCTCGTGGCGCTATGCCGGGCTTGTGGCGTGCCTGCACGCAGGGTCGGGGGTTACGTGTCGGATCGCAGCATCGCACCACGCCCTTCGGATTTCCACGATTGGGCCGAAGTCTGGATCGAAGGTCGCTGGCGCATAGCGGATGCACAGCTGCAGAACTGGTTGACCGCAGAGGAACGCTATATCCCATTGCGCTATTACTGGGACTACCCGATCAACCCCCTGGGACTGGCCCATCGGTACCGCATCTTTGGGGAGGCGACGGTCAACTTATAGGGAGAGAGGAAGCAGGAGCTGGCCTATCGCCCCTGCGCGATCTCGCTGCCGCCTTTCGCATTCAGCGTGAAGCCGAGGCCCGCCCGGTGGTCGTATAGCGTTCGATCCATCGAGCAGGCGACGCGGTCGACTCGCCGCCTCGCCGCGCCCACGCCGAGAGCACGAGAGCACGGCCAAGCCGACATCGATCAGCGGCGCCCGCGGACCCACAGCCGGCACTGGCCCTGCAGCCTCCTCGGGAATCAAGGCGGCCTCGGCATGAGGTGGCGGCGTGGACTGCTCGGGAAGCGAGGTGATACGTTCCGTCACCCATCTCTCAGGTATGTACCAGAATGCTTTGGTAGGGCGTGTTGGACTTGAACCAACGACCAAAGGATTATGAGTCCTCTGCTCTAACCAACTGAGCTAACGCCCCCGACCGGACCTGCGATTGTACGAGTGGCCCCGACGGCCCGCAGGCCGGCCGAACCGGCTCCGCCGCCCGCGACTGGCTAAGATGCGCTGCCATGGAACTGGCGATCAACACCCCCGCCTACAGCCGCTCGTCGCACGGGGTGCGCCGTTACGTGTCCAATGTGCTGCGCTACCTGTCCTGGCCGGGGCCCATCCGCTCGATTCCCGAGCCGCCGGTTGCGGGCGCCTTCCGGCTATGGGACCTGTGCCGGCGCGGCAGCGAGGACGCCGTCCTGTGGACGCCCTGCCTGCGCGGGCCGGTGCGGGCGCGGCACCATGTCGTCACTGTGCACGACTGCCTGAACGTGGAGTACGTGTACCGAGACGGCGTCAAGCGCAGGCTGTTCATGAAATTGACCGGCGCCATCCTGCGCAATGCGCAGGCCGTGGTGGCCATTTCCCATGCCACGCAGGCCGCGATTCTGAGGAATTACGAGCTGCCGCCCGGCAGGATCCGCGTGATCCCTTCGGGCTTTTCTTCCGTGGCCGGCGAGGAGAAAACCGGCAGCAGCCATGCGGCCGCCCCCTTCGTCCTGTGGGTGACCAACACCCTGCCGCACAAGAACTGCGATCGCATGTGCGAGGCCATCGCTTCCAGCAGGCTGTCCGGCCTCGGGATGACCGTTTGCGTGGTCGGGTCGCTTCCCAGTGAGTCCCTCGCCCGCTGCCTGTCCAGGGGCGTCAACGTCGAGGTGCACGACTGGGTCAGCGATTCGATGCTTTCCAAGCTGTATTCGAGCTGCGAGTTCCTCGTGGCCCCCAGCCTGGACGAGGGGCACAACCTGGCGGTGGCCGAAGCCGTGCAGCACGGCGCGAACGTGCTGTGCTCCGACATCGCGGTGCACCGGGAATACTATGCCGGCATGGTCCGGTTCTTCGATCCGCGTGACCTGGAGTCCATGGTCGACCAGCTCGATCGGGCCCTCGAATCGCCCCGCAACTGGAACTTGACCAAGTTCGACGAGGGGATGCGCTCGTTTCGCGATGTCGCGGCCGACTACCGGACGCTGTTCGAGGGGCTCGGGTCCCGCGCGGCATAGCGCGCACCGCGCACCGCGGCTACTTGTGGTGGCTCAGCGCGTTGCTGACCAGTTTGGAAGTGATGTCGACGATCTGGATCATGCGGTCGTAGGGCATGCGCGTCGGGCCGATCACACCCACCGTGCCGACCACCTGCCCGTCCACCTCGTACGGGGCGCTGACGATGGACAGCTCCTCGAAGGGCACGACCTGGCTTTCGCCGCCGATGAAGATGCGCACGCCGGCGGCCTGGCTGGAGATGTCGAGCAGGCGTATCAGCTGCGTCTTCTGCTCGAACAGGTCGAAGGCCCGGCGCAGGTGGCTCATGTCGCTGGAGAAGTCGCTCACGGCCAGCAGGTTGCGCTCGCCGGAGATCACCACCTCGTCCTGCTCGCTCATCGCCTCGGAACTCGCCTCCACAGCGGTCTGCATCAGGGCGGCGATTTCGCCGCGCAGCGACTCCACTTCGGTCTTCAGGCGCTCGCGCACCTCTTCGATCGCCATGCCGGCGTAGTGCGCGTTCAGGAAATTGGCCGCCTCGATGAGCTGGGCCTGCGTGTAGTCCACTTCCGTGAACACCACCCGGTTCTGCACGTCGCCGTCGGGCGAGACGATGATGACCAGGTAGCGCCGCTGCGACAGCCGCAGGAATTCGATGTGCCGGAACACCGAGCTGCGGCGCGGGGCCATCACCACGCCGACGAACTGCGACAGGTTGGACAGCAGGTGCGCCGCGTTGGCGATCACCTTTTGCGGCTGGTCGGGCGCCAGGCTGGGGGTGGCCAGGTCCTCGCGCTGCACCGTGAGCATGGTGTCCACGAACAGCCGGTAGCCGCGCGCCGTGGGAATGCGTCCGGCCGACGTGTGCGGGCTGGCGATCAGGCCCAGCTCCTCCAGGTCGGACATCACGTTGCGGATGGTGGCCGGGGACAGGTCCAGTCCCGAGGCCCGCGACAGGGTGCGCGAGCCCACCGGCTGGCCCTCGGCGATGTAGCGCTCGACCAGGGCTTTCAGCAACAACTTGGCACGGTCATCGAGCATGATCAGGGCAGTCGGGCTATCACCGGATTCTAGGGCCTGCACGCGAATGTCCGCCCGCTGCGCGAAGCCGGTCCTGTTTAATGATTTAATTTGCCGATGAAATCCCAATTCCGCCAGGTGGCCCTGATCGGCAAGTACCATGCCGCGGTGTCGGGAGCTGCGGCGTCCACGCGGGCCGCCCTGGACGACATCGCCCATTTCCTGCACGCCCAGGGCTGCGAAGTCGTGTTCGACCGCGACACCGCGTCGAGCGCCGGCATCACGGGCTACACAACCCTGGACGTCGCGGCCATCGGCCAGCAGTGCGACCTGGTCCTGGTGGTGGGCGGCGACGGCACCATGCTGGGCATCGGCCGGCAGCTGGCGCGCCACGGCGTGCCCCTGATCGGCATCAACCAGGGCCGCCTGGGATTCATCACCGACATTCCGCTGGACCTGTACCGCGCCACGCTGGAGCCCATGCTGCGCGGCGAATACGAGGAGGACCAGCGCAGCCTGATGCACGGGCGCGTCATGCGCGACGGCCACTGCGTGTTCGAGGCGCTCGCGATGAACGATGTCGTGGTCAATCGCGGCGCCACCTCCGGCATGGTCGAGCTTCGGGTGGAGGTCGATGGCCACTTCGTGGCGAACCAGCGCGCCGACGGCCTGATCGTCGCCTCGCCCACCGGATCGACCGCCTATTCGCTGTCGGCCGGCGGGCCCCTGCTGCACCCGTCCACGCAGGGCTGGGTGCTGGTGCCGATCGCGCCGCACACGCTGTCGAACCGGCCCATCGTCCTGCCGGAGTCGTCCGAGATCACGATCGAGGTGGTGTCGGGGCGCGATGCGAGCGCCAATTTCGACATGCAATCGCTGGCCTCCCTGCTGCATGGCGACCGCATCACGGTGCGCAGGTCGCAGCACAGCGTCCGCTTTCTCCATCCCCGCGGCTGGACTTACTTCGACACGCTGCGCCGCAAACTGCACTGGTACGAGAAGTGACCCATCCCTGAAGCCCAGATGAGCCTCAAACGCATCGCCCTGCGCGACTTCGTCATCGTGCGCGAGCTCGAACTGGACCTGGACGGCGGCTTCAGCGTCCTCACCGGCGAAACGGGCGCGGGCAAGTCGATCCTGATCGATGCCCTGCAACTGGCCTTGGGCGCGCGGGCCGAGGCGGCCGTGGTGCGCGAAGGGGCCGCGCGGGCCGACATCAGCGCCGAATTCGACCTGCCGGCGGCTCTCGCGCCCTGGCTGCAGGACGCCGGCTTCGAGGCCGAAGACAGTCTGCTGCTGCGCCGCAGCGTGGACAACCAGGGCAAGAGCCGCGCCTGGATCAACGGCAGCCCCGCCACCGCGACGCAGCTGCGCGAGCTGGCCGATCACCTGGTGGACATCCACGGGCAGCACGCCTGGCAGAGCCTGACGCGCGCGGACGCCGTGCGGGACCTGCTGGACGCCTACGCCGGTGTGGGCACGCAGGCGCTTGCGCAGCTCTGGCAGCGCTGGCGGACCGCGCACAAGACCCTGGCCGAGGCCCGCGCCGCGCAGGACTCGCTGCAGCGCGAGCGCGAGCGGCTGGCCTGGCAGATCGGCGAGCTGGAAAAGCTCGCGCCCGGTGCGCACGAGTGGGAAGAGCTCGACACCACCCACGCCCGGCTCGCCAATGCGCAGTCGCTGCTGGAAGCGGCCCAGGCAGCGCTCGAGGCGCTGCAAGCCGAGGAGGGCGGCGCCAACGAACGGCTGTCGCAGGCGCTGGCCCTGCTGCAAGGACAGGAACGGGTCGAACCGGCGTTCTCGGAGCTCGCGCAGGTGCTCGCCTCCAGCCTGGCCCAGGCGCAGGACACCGCGCATTCGCTGCACGCCTACCTGCGCAAGACCCATCCCGACCCGCAGCGCCTGGCGCAGCTGGACGAACGGATGTCGCTGTGGCTGTCGCTCGCGCGCCGCTACAAGCGCACACCGCCCGAATTGCCCGGCCTGCTCGCCGGCTGGAAGCAGGAGCTCGCGACGCTGGACGCCGCCGCCGACCTGGCCGCGCTGGAAGCCGCGGAGAAAAAAGAGGGCGACGCCTACATGGCCGAAGCGCGTTCGCTGTCGAAAGCCCGGACCCGCGCCGCGCCCCAGCTCGCCAAGGCGGTCACGCAGGCCATGCAGGGCCTGGGCATGCAGGGCGGGCGCTTCGAGGTGGCGCTGCGCCAGGCGGACCAGCCGGGCGCCAGCGGCCTCGAAGAGGTCGGCTTCCTGGTGGCCGGCCATGCCGGCAGCACGCCCCGGCCGGTCGGCAAGGTGGCTTCGGGCGGCGAGCTGTCCCGCATCGCGCTGGCGATCGCGGTGACCACCAGCCGGCTGGGCGCGGCGCAGACCCTGATCTTCGACGAGGTGGACGCGGGGGTGGGCGGCTCGGTGGCCGAGACGGTGGGCCGGCTGATGAAGCAGCTGGGGCGCGACCGGCAGGTGCTCGCCGTCACGCACCTGCCGCAGGTCGCGGCTTGCGCCGACCATCACCTGGTCGTCACCAAGCAGGGCGGCGCCGCGGGGCCGTCCAGCAGCGTGACCGCCGTCCACGGCGAGCACCGGGTGGGCGAGGTCGCGCGCATGCTGGGCGGCCAGCACCTGTCGGGCACGACGCTGGCGCACGCCAAGGAAATGCTCGCCGGCCCGAAGGAAGGCGGGTCCTGATGTCGCTCGAGCTCGTCCTGATCACCGGCATGTCGGGCTCGGGCAAGTCGGTGGCCCTGCGCGCGCTGGAGGACGCCGGCTTTTACTGCGTGGACAACCTGCCGCCCGAGCTGCTGCTGTCCTTCGTCGCCCTGGAGCAGCGTGCCAGCGCGCCGCGCGTGGCGATCGCCATGGACGTGCGCAGCGCCACCTCGCTGCCACTGGTGCCGCGGCAGCTGCAGGAGCTGCGGCACCAGGGTTTGCAGGTGCGGCCGCTGTTCCTGGACGCCAACACCGACACGCTGGTGCGGCGCTTCTCGGAGACGCGGCGGCGCCATCCGCTGTCGAGCCACGGTTCCGCCGGGGCATCGGGCGATCCGGCCCACGACCAGCGGCGCGCCCTGGTGGACGCGATCGAGCTGGAGCGCGAGCTGCTGGCCGACCTGCGCGAGCAGGCCCACGTCATCGACACCAGCGTGATCCGTCCGTCGCAGCTGCAGGCCTACGTGAAGTCGCTGCTGTCCGCGCCCATGAGCCAGCTCACGCTGGTGTTCGAGTCCTTCGCGTTCAAGCGCGGCATTCCGGTCGACGCGGATTTCGTGTTCGACGTGCGCATGCTGCCCAACCCCTATTACGAGCCGGCCCTGCGCGACCTGACCGGCCGCGACGCGCCCGTCATCGACTTCCTCAGGCAACATGCCGACGTGCGGCAGATGTACGAGCACATCGAGCGCTTCCTGAACCACTGGCTGGAACCCCTGGCGCGCAACCACCGCAGCTACGTGACCGTGGCGCTCGGGTGCACGGGGGGGCAGCATCGCTCGGTGTACCTGGTGGAGGCGCTCGCCACGGCATTCGGCAAGCGCTGGACCACGCTCAAGCGGCACCGGGAACTGGACCTCGGATAAATCACCCCCGAGCGGGGCTCAACCGTCCGCGAGCAGCCGGCGTATCGGCGCGGGCAGGCCGAGCCGGGCCCATTGGTGGCTGGCGAACCACGCTCCCCGCGTCGCGCGCACCGGCGCACCGGACACGGCGGCGCGCACCGGATGCAGGTGCAGGTCCTTGTGGGTGAGCGCATGCACGATGGGCTCTTGGTCCACCAGCTCGCGCCGCCGGGCCGGCGGCAGCGCGCCGCGCAAGGCGTCGCGGCTGTCGAACGCCGGCAGGCAATACAGCCCCGCCCAGATGCCGGTGGACGGCCTTTGTTCGAGCCAGACCGAACCGTCGGGCGCGCGCGCATGCAGCAGCCACAGGGACTGCGAACCGCGCGCGATCCTGCGCGTCTTGACCGGATACCTTTGCGGATGGCCTTCGCGCCGCGCGACGCACAGCTCGCGCAAGGGACACGCCGGGCAGTCCGGCCTGCGCGGCAGGCAGACCTGCGCGCCCAGGTCCATCAGGCCTTGCGTGTACCGGGGCATCGCCTCGCGCAATGCCCTTCGCGGCAGCAGCGTTTCAGCGTGCGCCCACAAGGCCCGCTCGTGGGCCGCCACCGCCAGGTCGGCCCCGAAGCCCAGCGCCCGCGCCAGCACACGCTTGACGTTGCCGTCCAGGATGGCCACGCGCTCGCCGAAGCAGAACGCCGCGATCGCCGCCGCGGTGGAGCGGCCCACGCCGGGCAGCGTCCGCAGCGCCAGCGCATTGCCGGGGAACTCGCCGCCATGCAGCGCCATCACCTCGCGCGCGCAGCGGTGCATGTTGCGCGCGCGGCTGTAGTAGCCCAGGCCGCTCCACAGGGCCAGGACCTCATCCAGCTCGGCGGCGGCCAGCGCCCGCACGTGCGGAAAGCGCGCGATGAATCGCGCGTAGTAATCCAGCACCGTCGCCACCTGCGTCTGCTGCAGCATGATTTCGGAGAGCCAGACCCGGTAGGGATCGCGCGTGTCCTGCCAGGGCAAGCCGCTGCGGCCATGCGTGCGCTGCCAGCGCACGACGCGCCCGGCGAAGGTCATGCCGTTTGAAGCGCGGGCTCGGCCGTGGGGTGGGCGGCGGCGCCCGGCGCTTCGACCAGATGGCCGGTCAGCTCGGCCAGCTTGGCGTCGAGTTCGTCGATCACCCTTTCCTGCTGCGCGATCTCGCCAATGCGGTCGTCCAGGCCGCTGGCGGCCTGCTGGATGCGTTCGATCGCTTCCAGGCGCCTGGCGAAATTGCGGCGCCGCTCGCGCAGCTGGGCGTCGAGCTGGGCGGCCGCCGACTTGTTCCACAGTTCCACTTCGCCCAGCGCGGATTCGTACACCACGCGCAGCCGGGTGGCCAGGGCGCGCACCAGCCGGTCGGCGAATTCCGGCTGCGCCAGCCGGAAGGTGTTGGTCACGCCCAGGTACTGGTTGTGGCTGCGTTCCACCAGATCCAGGTCGCGCTCGAAGCGGGCCAGTTCCGGCTCGCGCGGCGCCTGCAGCGAAAAGCCGTACTCGGCATTGAGCTGGCGGAACGTCCCCGTCAGCATGGACTGGATCTCGGCGCTGGTCGACTGCGCCTTGCGCAGGCCGGCGCGCAGCCGGGTGAAGGTCTGCGAATACGCCTTGCGCACGCCCAGCTTGATGCCCGGCTGGCGCAGCGCCGTCGTGAGTTCGGCCATTTCGGCCTTGAGCGTCTTGGTGCCCAGCATGACGAACACCTCGCGCAGCAGCTTGAGGTGCACCGAACGCACCGCGTGGATGCGCGCGCCGCTCACGTCGAAATCGCCCTGTTCCTGCTCGATGCGCGAGCGCATGTGCCGGATGACCGCCTTGTTCTTGCCGCGCAGTCCGCGCAGCTCCATCATCTGCTCGGCCAGGTCGCGCCGGCGGATGTTGATCACGCGGGCGGCTTCCACGCGCAGTTCGCCCACCCCCGCGGCCACCGCGGAACGCAGGATCTTCTGGCGCTGGCCCACCACGCCCTCGGCCAGGGCGCGCTCCAGCACCGGCAGCTGGCTGGCCTGCAGCAGCTCGGCGTCGCCGTTGACCTTGGCCACCAGGCCCTTCTGCGCCGAGACCGGGATCACCTGTTCCCGCGGCAGGCCCAGGATTTCGGCGGAGCTGGCGCGCTGGCGCTCGATCTCGGCCTGCACCTGCACCGGCGTGCGCAGCGAGTCCCACATCGTGTCGATCTTGTTCAGCACCACCAGCCGCGAATCGGCGCCGTCGTTCTCGGCGACCAGGTGCTCGCGCCAGATCGAGAGATCGGACTTGGTCACCCCGGTGTCGGCCGCGAGGATGAAGATCACCGCTTGCGCCTGCGGCACGAGGTTGACGGTCAGTTCGGGCTCGGCGCCGATCGCGTTCAGTCCCGGCGTGTCCAGGATGACCAGCCCCTGCTTGAGCAGCGGATGCGCGATGTTGATGAGGGCGTGGCGCCAGCGCGGCACCTCCACCTTGCCGTGCGGGCCGACCATCGGGTTGTTGTCGGGATCGTCGTCGTGCCAGAACCCCAGGGCGCGGGCCTCGTCCTTCGTCACGCGCCGCACCTCGGCGACTTTCGCGAAGGCCGTGGCGAGCTGGGCGGGATCGTTGACGTCGAGGTCGACCCGCATCCATTTCTCGGGGACCATGCGCCATTCCATCAAGGGCTGCGGCTGCAGCCGCGTTTCGATCGGCAGCAGGCGCAGGCAGGGCGGCACGCCCTTGTCGTAGCCCAGCTCGGTCGGGCACATCGTGGTGCGTCCGGCGGCCGCGGGCATGATGCGTCGCTTGTAGCCGGCAAAGAAGATCGCGTTGATCAGTTCCGACTTGCCGCGCGAGAATTCGGCGACGAACGCGACCATGACCTTCTCGGAGCGCATCTGCGTCTCCAGGCGCCGCAGCCGTTCCTCCACGGCCGCATCGACCAGTTCATGGTCCTTCAGCCATTCGGACAGCAGCTTCAGGCGCAGCGCGAATTCACGCCGCCAAGCGCCATGCTGGTCGAACTGTTCGTTGAAGGAAGTGCCCACCGTGCCCCTCGAGGTGTCATTGAATATAGCATTCGACCCCCGCCGCGCCTTCAGGATTTCTGGCAGGTCGGGCAGAAATACGACGAACGCTGT
>JAMPXR010000289.1 GCA_023701085.1 Ramlibacter sp.
AAGGACACCGGCGGCGGGCGCGAAGCGGGTTCCGACGCATGGAAGAACTACATGCGCCGCGCCACCAACACCATCAACTACGGCACCAGCCTGCCGCTCGCACAGGGGATCAGGTTCGAAGTATGAACGCACAGAGCAACCCGCACGCGCCGTCGCAGGTGCGGCCGGTCGAGGAGCTCGACAGCGTCGTCATCCGCTTTGTCGGCGACTCGGGTGACGGCATGCAGCTGACGGGCACCGGCTTTTCCATGGCGGTGGCCAAGGCCGGAGACGACTTCGCGACCCATCCCGACTACCCGTCCGAGATCCGCGCGCCCACGGGCACGCTGTTCGGCGTGTCCGGCTACCAGATCCAGTACGCGTCGCGCCAGGTGTTCACCTCCGGCGACGCGCCCGACGTCCTGGTGGCGATGAATCCGGCGGCCCTCAAGACCAACCTGCCCGACGTCAAGCGCGGCGGTATCGTCATCGCCAACACCGGGGCCTTCAACGCGGCCAATCTCAAGAAAGCGGGCTACGAGTCCGATCCGCTCGAAGCAGGCAGTATCGACGGCTACCGGCTGTACACGATCGACATCTCCGGTCTCACCGCCAAAGCGCTGGCCGACTCCGGCCTGGCGAGGAAGGATGTCGGCCGCTGCAAGAACTACTTCGCGCTCGGCCTAATGTTGTGCCTCTACAGCCGCCCGCTGGAAAAGGAAATCGCGGAAATCGAGGAGAAGTTCGCGAACAAGCCCCTGTTCGCGAACGCGAACATCCTGGCGCTGAAGGCAGGCTTTGCCTACGCGGAGTCCACCGAGATGTTCGCGGTGAACTACCAGGTGCGGCAGTCGGCCGTGCAGCCCGGCACCTACCGCAGCGTCACGGGCAACCAGGCGGCGGCGCTGGGCTTCGTCGCCGTGTCGCAGCTGTCGGGGGCACCGCTGTTCCTCGGTTCCTATCCGATCACGCCGGCAACCGACATCCTGCACGAGCTGTCCGCGCTCAAGCACTTCAACGTGACGACCTTCCAGGCGGAGGACGAGATCGCCGGCATCTGCTCGACCATAGGCGCGGTGTATGGCGGCGCGCTCGGGCTGACCACCACCTCCGGGCCCGGCATGGCGCTGAAGACCGAGGCGCTGGGCCTGGCGGTCATGCTGGAGCTGCCGCTGGTCGTCGTGAACGTGCAGCGCGGCGGGCCGTCCACCGGCCTGCCCACCAAGATCGAGCAGTCGGACCTGCTGCAGGCGGTCTACGGGCGCAACGGCGAATGCCCGGTCGCGGTGATCGCGGCCAATTCACCGGCCGATTGCTTCGACTGCGCGATCGAGGCATTCCGCATCGCCGTCAAGTACATGACCCCGGTGATCCTGCTGTCCGACGGCGGCATCGGCAATGCGGCGGAGCCGTGGCGGGTGCCCAGGGTCGAGGACCTGCCGCGCATCACGGTGAAGTACCGCACCGATCCGGAGGGCTTCCAGCCCTATGCACGCGACGAGCACCTGGCGCGCCCCTGGGTCGTGCCGGGCACGCCGGGCATGGAGCACCGGATCGGTGGGCTGGAAAAACATTTCCTGACTGGCGCCATTTCGCACGACCCGACGAACCACCAGCGCATGGTGAACGTGCGCGCGGCCAAGGTCGCCGGCATCGCCAAGGACATTCCTCCTTCCAGGGTCGAGGGGCCCGCCGGCGGTGAACTGCTGATCGTCGGCTGGGGCAGCACCTATGGCGCCATCGCCCAGGCGCGCGAACAGCTCGCCGCGCGGGGCGTAGCGGTCGCGCACGTGCACCTGCGCCACCTCAATCCGCTGCCGCCCGACCTGGGCGACATCCTCGCGCGCTACGAAACCATCCTGGTGCCCGAGATGAACCTGGGCCAGCTGTCGCGCCTGCTGCGCGAGCGCTACCTGGTGGATGCGCAGTCGCTGTCCAAGGTGCAGGGCAAACCGTTCAAAGTATCCGAAATCGTGGACCACGTCCTTGAACTGAGCAAAGGAGAGGCCCATGTTCAATGAACATCGCCTGAACAATGCCATGCCGGCGCCGGCGTCGGTCGCGGCCCCCGCCAAGTGCCCCCTGACGAAGAAGGATTTCGAATCCGACCAGGACGTGCGCTGGTGCCCGGGCTGCGGGGACTATGTGGTGCTGGCGCAGGTGCAAAAGCTCCTGCCCACGCTGGGCATCCCGCGTGAGAACTTCGCCTTCATTTCGGGCATAGGCTGCTCCAGCCGCTTTCCGTACTACATGGAAACGTACGGCATGCATAGCATCCACGGCCGCGCGCCGGCGATCGCGAGCGGCCTGAAGCTCGCGCGCCCGGAGCTGTCGGTCTGGGTCGTCACCGGCGACGGCGACGCGCTGGCCATCGGCGGCAACCACTTCATCCACGCGATGCGCCGCAACGTGGACCTGAAGGTCATCCTGCTGAACAACCGGATCTACGGGCTGACCAAGGGCCAGTTTTCTCCCACCTCCGAGATCGGCAAGAAGACCAAGACCACGCCGCACGGCAGCATCGACCGGCCGTTCAGCCCGCTGGCGCTCGCGCTCGGTGCGGGGGCGACCTTCGTCGCGCGCGCCGCCGACAGCGACCTGCAGCACCTGCAGAGCGTGCTGGCGCGGGCCGCGCAGCACAAGGGAACCGCTTTCGTCGAGATCCTGCAGAACTGCGTCGTCTTCAACGACGGTGCCTACGAGACGCTGGCCAACAAGGAAACGCGCGCCGAAGCCCGCGTGCTGCTGGAGCACGGCAAGCCGATGGTGTTCGGCCGGGATGGCAATCGCGGCATCCGCATGCGCGGCCTGCAGGCCGAGGCCGTCACCGTGGGCGAGGGCGGCGTTGCCTCATCGGACCTGCTGGTACACGACGAGCAGGCCGACCACAGCGCGCTGGCGTTCTTCCTGGCGCAGTTCGAGGGGCCGCAACTGCCGGTTCCCATGGGCGTGCTGCGGGCCGTCGAGGCTCCGACCTACCAGGAGCGCAGCGCCTCCCAGACGGCGGATGTGCGCCATACGCAGGGTCCCGGCGAACTTCAGAGCCTGCTCGAAAGCGGCGACACCTGGGTGATCGAGTAGGGTCTGGCCCGTCCACAGGCGAGCGGCTCACGTCCGACCGGGTCTCAGCCGCTCGATAGCCTCGTCGGCGCGGAGGACGTCGCCGAAAAACAGCATCCACTGCTGCAGCGAGTGCTCGTGTTCCGCCGGCGTGACGGCGGACAGCGCATCTTCGACCATGACAGTGACGTAGTTCATGGCCATGGCATCGCGGGCGGTAGATTCGCAGCACACGTTGGTCACCGTGCCGCCGATCAGGAGCGTGTTGATGCCCCTGGCCTTCAGCTCCTCCTGTAGCGGCGATGAGCCCGGTGTCAGTGCGCTGTAGCAGCGTTTGACCACCCGCGCGTCCTCCGGCTGCACCTGCAGGTCCGCAGCGATTGCGAAGCCCTCATGCCCGCTGCTGAGTTCCTTCAACCGGCGGGCGCTTCGTTCGGGCGTGAGCATGTGCGCATGGTGGTGCGACCAGAACTCCTCGGCGCCGTCTGAGCTGGTCTGGATCCAGATCACGCAGCCCCCGGCTTCCCGCAGCGCTTTCGCCAATCGGTTGACAGCGCCGAAGGTGACGCGTGACGCGGCGCATTCACCTTGATAACCGGGCTGTGTGAAGTAGTTCTGCAAATCGATCACGACGAAGGCGGTCTTGCTCGCGTCGAACCAGGCATACGGATGAAGCACGCCCTGCCGGGCGATCACGCGATCAACCACCCATTGCGGGAATTCCATGGTCTTCTTCGCCCGCTCAGGCGTAGCGCCGCATGGTCGCGCTTTCGAACCGCGCGATGGCCAGGTACATCACGCCGGACATGATGCCGAGCACCGCAATGGCGGTCATCACGATATTGAGCTTGAAGACCTGGCTGCCGTTGATGATCAGGAACCCAAGGCCTTCGCTTGCCGACTGGAACTCGCCGACGATGACACCCACCAGGGACAGACCGATGTTCATCTTCACGGCGGAAATCAGGGCCGGGACGCTGCCGGGCAGCACCACCTTGGCGAGGACCTGTCCGCGGCTGGCTCCCAGTGTGCGGGCCAGCTTGATCTTGTTCGGATCGATGCCGCGAAAACCCTCGTAAGCCACAAGGATGGTGATGAACACCGCGATCGAGATGGCCATGCCGTAGACCGAGTACTCCGACCCAAGCCAGATATAGAAGATCGGCACGAACGCGATCTTGGGCATGGCGTTGGCCACCACCAGGAAGGGATCGAGCACTTTGTAGACGAACTCCGACCACCACAGTCCGGCCGCGATTGCGATCCCGACAACCATGCTGACGATGAAACCGATCAC
>JAMPXR010000290.1 GCA_023701085.1 Ramlibacter sp.
AGCGCACGCCCAGGGACGCCAGGTACTGCGGCAGCACCTGCTCGGGAAAGCCGGGCTGCTTCTGGTCGAGGTTGACCGCGACGATGTCGAACTTGATGGGCGCGACGTCCTTCAGGTAGAGCAGGGTGTCCAGCATCGTGTAGCTGTCGGCGCCGCCGGACAGGCAGGCCATGACCAGGTCGCCATCGGCGATCATTTCGAAGTCGCCGACGGCACGGCCGGCCTCGCGGCGGATGCGCTTGCGCAGCTTGTTGAAATCGGTTGGGTTCATGCAAAAACTCGCGCTCCAGGAGCGTCCCTCATTCTAGGAGTGCCCGCCAGCGCAGCTAACAAATGGCTACGCTTTTGAAGCCAAAGTCGTGCTGGACCCATAAAATAGGCTTGGGATTGGCGCGGTTTTGACCACCTTCGCACGCTAACAGGGCCCGAGATGGAAGCTACGCGAATCATTGCAGTGCGCCATGGCGAGACTGCCTGGAACGTGGATGCGCGCATCCAGGGGCAGTTGGACATCGGCCTGAACGAAACCGGCCGGTGGCAGGCGCGGCGGGTCGGCGAAGCCCTGGCCGGCGAATCGATCAGCGCCGTCTATTCCAGCGACCTGGGCCGCGCCCACCAGACGGCGCAGACCATCGCCGAGGTCACCGGCACATCGGTGGTGGCCGACGAAGGCCTGCGCGAGCGCAGCTTCGGCCTGTTCGAGGGCAAGACCTTCACCGAGATCACCGAGACCTGGCCCGACCATGCGCAGAACTGGCGCAAGCGCCTGCCCGACTGGGCGCCGCCCGAAGGCGGCGAATCGCTGCTGCAACTGCGCGAGCGCGTGACGCGCACCATGCAGTTGCTGGCCTCGCGCCATCCGGGCGAGCAGATCGTGGTGGTGGCGCACGGCGGCGTGCTGGACGCCTTGTACCGCGTCGCGACCGGGCAGGACGTCAACTCGCCGCGCACCTGGGAGCTGCCCAACGGCGCGATCAACCGGCTGCTGTGGACGCCTGAGGGCTTCAGCCTGGTGGGCTGGTCCGATACCCAGCATCTGGACAACGAAGCCGGCGACGAAAACAGTTTTTGATGCCGGGCCGCGGCATCGGCGCCGCGCACCGCCTCATCAGGGTTGACGCGAGCGGCACGGCGGCGCCAGGCGCGCCAGAATACCAGCGTCATGTCGCCCAGCCAGATCATCGTCCTCGCAACGCCCTTCTTCCTGGCGTTGATCGCCATCGAGTTCGCCTGGGGATGGGCGCGCGGGCGTAACACCTACCGATTGAGCGATGCCATCAACAGCATGAGCCTGGGCATGCTGAGCGAAATCACCAAGGTGTTCACGCGGCTGCTACGCATCGGCATTTACGGGGCGGTCTATGCCGGCGTTTCCCTCGTGCCTCTCGAGCAGGCGCGCGAATTCTGGACGACCTGGTACGGCTGGCTGCTCGCCCTGCTGTTCTACGACCTGTGCTACTACTGGCTGCACCGCGCCGGCCACGAGTGCGCCATCTTCTGGGCGGCGCATGGGGTGCATCACCAAAGCCAGGACTACAACCTGTCCACCGCGCTGCGGCAAACCAGCTCGGGCGCCCTGCTGGGCTGGGTGTTCTACCTGCCGATGGCCATCGCGGGCGTGCCGCCCCTGGTGTTCGGCGTCGTGGCCCTGGTCGACCTGCTGTACCAGTTCTGGGTCCACACCGAGCACGTGGGCAAGCTGGGATGGTTCGACCGCTGGTTCTGCTCGCCCTCCAACCACCGGGTGCACCACGCGGTGAACGACGGCTACCTGGACCACAATTACGGCGGCGTGCTCATCGTGTGGGACCGCCTGTTCGGCAGCTTCAAGGAAGAGGGCGAGAAATGCGTGTACGGCACGCGCAGCCCGCTGAACAGCTGGGACCCGCTGTGGTCGAACGCGCAGGTGTACTGGTCGCTCGCCAGGGACTCCTGGCATGCGCGCAGCCGGCTGGACAAATTGCGCGTCTGGTTCAAGCCTCCGGGCTGGCGCCCCGCCGATGTGGCGGCGCGGTTTCCCAAGCCGACCTTCGACATCGGCACGGTGGCGCGGTACCAGCCGCCGGTCAGCCGGGCGGTCGCCTGGTTCGGCGCCATCCAGTTCGCGTTGCTGCTCCATGGCGTCGCGCTCTTTCTTTGGCATGCGGACGGCATGCCCTTGAGCCAGTCCGCGGTGTGGCTGGCGGCGCTCTCGGCCGGCTTATGGGCCGTGGGCGGCGTGATGCAGGGGCGGCTGACCATCCTCGAGGTGCTGCTGGTCGACGCCGCGGCGCTGGCCACCGCCTCCGGCGCCCTGGGCCTGGTGCCATGGCATCTGGTGGCCAAGCCGCTGGTGATGCTGCTGGCGATCTTCTACGTGGCCGACCCGCTGCACCTGCGCCGCACGCCGACGCGCTTCGACGCGGTGCTGATGGGGGGCCTGGCCGCATCGCTCGCGGGAGACTGCTTCCTGATGTTCCCGGGCTTCTTCATTCCCGGGCTGGTGTCCTTCCTGGTCGCGCACCTGTTCTACATCACCTTGTTCAAGCAGGGCATGCCCTGGTTCCCGAGCCGCCCTGCCCTGGCCGCGACCCTGGCGCTGGGCGGGGCCATGTACGCATTTCTGTACGGCGAGCTGAACCCGGTGCTGAGAATCGCGGTCGTCGCCTACGTCGTGGTGATCGCGCTGATGGCGGCGCAGGCGATCGGCCGCGCCACGGTCCTGCGCGACAGGGCCTCCATCGCCGTCGGCGCCGGCGCGCTCTTTTTCATGCTGAGCGACTCGCTGCTGGCCGTCAACAAGTTCGCCGTCCCCTTGCCGATGGCGCAGCTCTGGGTCCTGGCGAGCTATTACGTGGCGCAGCTGCTGATCGCCTGCAATGCCCGGCCCGCCGCAGCGGGCGTCCGGGACGGCCCGGCCGCGGTAGAAATGCCGGCGCGGCCGGAACCGGTGTCCGATCCCAGCGGCCCGGACGCTCAGGGTTCCGCGAACAGCTCGCCCGCGCTCCTGGGGGGCGCCACACCCAGGTGACGGAACGCGGCCAGCGTGGCCACCCGGCCGCGCGGCGTGCGCTGCAGGTAGCCCTGCTGGATCAGGTAGGGCTCGATCACGTCCTCGATGGTGCCCGGCTCCTCGCCGATGCTGGCGGCGATGTTGTCCAGGCCCACCGGGCCGCCGCTAAAGCGGTGGATCACCGCCTCCAGCAGCTTGCGGTCCATGACATCGAACCCCTGCGGGTCCACGTCCAGCATCGCCAGCGCCTTGTGCGCGATCTCCTGCGTGATCTGCCCCTGGCCCTTCACGTCGGCGTAGTCGCGCACGCGGCGCAGCAGGCGGTTGGCGATGCGCGGCGTCCCGCGCGAGCGCTTCGCGATCTCGATGCCGCCCTGCTCGTCCATCGGCGCCTTCAGCAGCCCGGCGCTGCGTGTGACGATGCGCGCCAGTTCCTCGGCGGTGTAGAACTCCAGCCGCGCGACGATGCCGAAGCGGTCGCGCAGCGGGTTGGTCAGCATGCCGGCGCGGGTCGTGGCGCCCACCAGCGTGAAGGGCTGCAGGTCCAGCTTGATGGAGCGGGCGGCCGGGCCTTCGCCGATCATGATGTCGATCTGGTAGTCCTCCAGCGCCGGATACAGGATCTCCTCGACGACCGGGGACAGGCGGTGGATCTCGTCGATGAACAGGACGTCGTTCTTTTCCAGGTTGGTCAGCAGCGCCGCAAGGTCCTTGGGTTTTTCCAGCACCGGGCCGGAGGTCTGGCGCAGGTTCACGCCCAGTTCGTGCGCGATGATGTGCGACAGCGTCGTCTTGCCCAGGCCCGGCGGTCCGAACAGCAGCACGTGGTCCAGCGCCTCGCGGCGCATGCGCGCCGCGCCGATGAAGATCTCCAGCTGCTCGCGGGTCTTGGCCTGGCCCACGTATTCCTGCAGCAGCTTGGGCCGCAGCGCCCGCTCGATCGCCTCCTCGTTGGGCGACGCAGTTGCGGCCGAGACCACGCGCTTGGGCGGCGGCAGTTCGAAGTCGTCGGTCTGGATGCTCACGTGATGCCCGTCATTTCGCCAGCGCCTTCAGCGCCAGCTTGATGCCGTCGCTCACGCCCACGTCCCTGGGCAGCGCCTTGACCGAAGCGGCCGCGTCCTTGTCGCTGTAGCCCAGGGCGACCAGAGCCTGCAGGATGTCGTCCTTCGCCTCGCCGGCGGCAGCAGCAGCGCCCTGCCCCAGGTCCGCCCCGAACTTGCCTTTGAGTTCCAGCAGCAGGCGCTCGGCGGTCTTCTTGCCGATGCCCGGCACCTTGACCAGCCGTCCCGCGTCCTGGGCCGTCACGGCCCGTGCGATGTCGGCCACGCTCATGCCCGAAAG
>JAMPXR010000291.1 GCA_023701085.1 Ramlibacter sp.
CAAAGGATTGTGAACAGGTTCTCAGTAGGCTGGATGGTGCAAACCACATCTGACAGAGATATACTGATCGTTCGTTAAGTTTATCGGAAGGGCCACCAATCTATGATCCGCCAGCCGATTAGGATCATTCGCAAGCGAAAAACGCGGGAAGAGATTCTTGAGCTATCGACGCCTTTGTTTGCGCGGCACGGTTATGACGGCGTCTCGATGCGCGATATCGCTGCCGCCGTCGGCCTCACCCAGGCGGCGCTTTACTACCACTTCGCCGACAAGAACCAGCTCTATCTCGATGCGGTGGCCTACGAATTCCGGGAAAGAGTGGCCGCACTGAAAGACATGCTGGCCGGCAACGGCACCCCATGGAAACGGCTTGAATGCTTTGTTGCGGGGCTCGCCCGGATGATGGCCTCGGACAAGGACTTTCTGCGGCTGGTGCAGTGGGTACTGCTGGACACCAACGAGGCGCGTCAGAGTACCTTGGCCAAACAGGTATTCAGGGACATGTTCGTTGCCGTCCACGATCTCGCCAGCGAGTTGGACCCACATGTGGATGCCCACCTGCTCGCGATGTCGATCTTTGGCCTGGTGATCTTCCATTTCCAAGCCGGTGCAACCCGTAAGTTCATGCCAGGACGCCGGCCCCAGCAGGACAACCCCGAGGTATTGGCACGCCACGTATGCGATCTGCTGCGAGGGAGGCTGGCCTCAGCCGATGGGGAGGCACGCTGAGGATGGGGCGCCTGGACAAGCTCATACCGATACCCGGCCCCGCACACGCCGGATTTTCCACACTCTCACTTTGAAAAGGAGCAGCGACCATGGCCAAATCCACTTCCACTTCGAATGCGGCGCAGGAATCCGTTGCGGAGAAGAATCCGCCCGTCACCGCCGAGGAACGCTATCGAATGATCGCGGAGGCCGCCTATTTTCGCGCGGAAAAGAGCGGCTTTGTGGGCGGCAACGTGGCAGAGGACTGGCTGGAGGCCGAGGCCGAGATCGACCGGATGCTCAAGGAGCAGGGACGTCTTCCCTCCATGACGCCAGAGGAACTCGAGCAACGCGTACAAGGCGCACTTGCCACCGACCCGGCCGCGGTCGCCTCTCAGGTGCGTGCGATCACGCTCGATGCTCTCACGCGCGGGCATCTTGATGCCGATGCACTCAAACGCGTGACGGCGGCCGTGGTCAGAGGCGCCCGCGAAGGCGCCGTGCCGCTCGGGGAACGCGGCGGACAAGCGCTGAAAGAGGCGATGCGCGGTCTGGACGAGGCGCTGGCCGGCGCAGCGGAGGCCGCACAATTGGCCATTCAGGAGGCCACGGGTCGCACCAGTGAGTTCTCCCGGCAGGGGCTGAAGCAGGCGGCGGACGAACTGGCCACGCTGCAGACGCTGTTCATCGAAACGCTGCAGGACGCAGCGCGCGATACCCGGGGCACCGTCCAGGCCACCTTCACCGAGCTTGCCGAACATGCCCGCGGCAGTGGCTCGGCCGTCGGCCAACGTACCCGGATCGCGCTCGAGCAACTGACCCAGGCCGTTACGGCAGGTGCGCGGGATCAGGCCAAGAAAGGGGCGGAGGTCGTGCGCCATGAAGCCGCGCTGCTGGCCGGTCTGGCCGCCGGCCTGCTCCAAGGCATCGCTGCCCGTCTGGAATCGAAAAATACGGGCAAGGACGTTTGATGCTATGGCAAGCGATCGGCGCCGTCCGCGACCTGGGCCGCCTGCATGACATCGCCTCAGTCCTGATCCGCTACGGCTTCGGCGATCTGGTGCGGCGGATCGGCATGGCGGGCGCCCTGGAACGTGCCGGCCGCGCCCTGCACTGGCACGAACCGGAGGAACTGGCGCGGCTGGAGCCGCCGGCCCGCTTGCGCCGGGCGCTGGAGGAGCTGGGGCCGAGCTTCGTCAAGCTGGGGCAGATCCTCGCCACCCGCGTAGATCTGTTCCCGCCGGAATGGATCGCCGAGTTCAGCAAGCTGCAGGACGCGGCGCCCGCCATCCCTTTCGCCGAGCTGCTGCCGCAACTGACGGAGGACCTGGGCGAGCCGCCCGAGGCCATCTTTCCGCGCCTGGAGATGCAGGCGCTTGCGGCGGCCTCGCTGGCCCAGGTGCATCGCGCCTGGCTTGCTGACGGCACGGCGGTCATCCTCAAGGTGCGGCGCCCCGGCATCCGGCCGATCGTGGAGGCTGACCTGCGCCTGCTGGCCCGTCTCGCCGAGATCGTCGAGGCGGAAGCGCCCGAGTTGCGCCGCTACCGGCCGCGGGAGGTGGTGCGCCATTTCACCCTGTCGCTGCGCCGCGAACTGGATTTTTCCGCCGAGGGCCGCAGCGCCGAGCGCATCGCCGCCCACTTCGCGGATCACCCCGAGATCGTCGTTCCCCGCATCCACTGGCCGTGGACCGGCGGGCGGCTCAATGTGCAGGACTATGTCGATGGCATTGCCGGCCGCGACCTGGCCGCCGTGGACGCGGCCGGCCTCGACCGCAGGCTGCTGGCCCGTCGCGGTGCCCGGGCCGTGCTCAAGATGATGCTCGAAGATGGCTTCTTCCACGCCGACCCGCATCCCGGTAACGTTTTCTACCTGCCGGACAACCGCATCGCCTTCATTGACTTCGGCATGGTCGGGCGCCTTTCCGAGGAGCGCCGCTATCAGCTGGCCGTGCTGTTGCACGGTCTCGTCAGCCACGATGCGGAGAAGGTGGCCGAAGTGCTGCTGGACTGGAGCGGCGGCGCCGAGATCGACAGCGAGACCTTGCAGCCCGAGATCGACGCCTTCGTCGACCAGTATCACGGCGTGCCGCTCAAGAACCTCGATCTGGGCGCCATGCTCTCCGACCTGGTCGCCATCCTGCGCGAGCACGGCCTCACCCTGCCGCCCGACCTGGCGCTGCTGATCAAGGCCTTCATCGCCCTGGAGGGACTGGGGCGCCAGCTCGACCCCGACTTCGACATGGCGGGCGAGGCTACGCCGTTTCTCGAACGGGTGCTGCTCGCCCACGCCGCGCCCGGCGCCCTGGTCTGGCGCGGCTGGCGCGCCTTGCGCGACACGCTTGCCCTCGTCGCCGGGCTGCCGCAAGACCTGCGCCAGCTCCTGCGCGCCGCGCGGCGCGGCAAGCTCCTGGTGCAAGTCGAGGTCCTGCCCCTCAAGCATTTCGGCGACCGTCTCGACCGCGCCGCCAGCCGCCTGGCGATCAGCGTCGTCACCGCCGCCCTGATCATCGGCTCGGCCATCGTCATGACCGTCGAGCGCGAGCCCGGCCTGCCATCTTTCGGCTTGCTCGGCTTCATCGCCGCCGTCATCGGCGGCATCTGGGTGCTGTTCTCCATCTGGCGTGGCGGCAAGGGCTAGAGATGGCGAAACCCGCACCCGAAACCGTTCCCAATCCGCCCGCGCGCAAGGTCGGCCTGGCGCTGGGCAGCGGTTCAGCGCGCGGGCTGGCGCACATCGGCGTGCTGCGCGCCATCGAGGAGGCCGGGATCAAGGTCGATCTGGTCGCCGGCACCAGCATAGGCGCGGTGGTGGGCGCGGTATATGCCGCCGGCAAGATCGGGGGCTTGGCCGATCGTTTTCGCGCCTTCGATTGGCGCCAGATCGCCGGTCTGCTCGACCCCGTTCTCCCCCGCTCGGGCCTGATCGACGGGCAAAGAATCGCGGACTTCGTGCGCGCCCATGTGGCAGCGGCAAACATCGAGGACCTGCCGATTCCCTTCCGCGCCGTGGCCACCTGCATCATGAGCGGCGAGGAGGTGGCGTGCGCCTCGGGCGACCTGATCGATGCGGTGCGTGCCAGCATCTCGGTGCCCGGCATCTTCACGCCGGTGCGCAGCAATGGCCGCATTCTCGTCGACGGCGGTCTGGTCAACCCGGTGCCGGTGAGCGTGGTGCGTGCCATGGGCGCTGGCCTGGTCATCGCCGTCGACCTCAACCACGACATCGTGGCGAGCCGGGTATCCCGCCAAGATTCGAACTCACAGGGAACATTCCATACCCAGGCCATGGCGCGCCTGATGGCAAGCCTGCGAACAAACCCCGGCTTGGCCCAGTTCGAAGCCTGGCTGCACAAGGAGCCGGAACCGCTGCCGGGCATCTTCGACGTGCTGCTGAGCTCGATCTACATCATGCAGGCGCGCATGACCCAGGCCAGCCTGCGGCAGGACAAGTCGGACATCCTCATCCGCCCGCCGCTGGGCGCGGTGCGTTTCATGGAGTTCGACCGCGCCGAGGAAATCATCGAGATCGGCTACCGCAGCGCGGCGCAGCAATTGGCCCGCTGGGCAGGAGCGCCCACTGATGACTGACAGGCATCCCATGAACTTCCC
>JAMPXR010000292.1 GCA_023701085.1 Ramlibacter sp.
AGCTCGGTGAACACGCGCTGCAGGCCCGCGCGCACGCCCTGGTTGACCGCGTTGACCGGGGGGCTGTCGATCGTGACGACCGCGACGTCGCCGTCCAGGGCATAACTGACTGCTTCACTCACGCTGGGTTCTCCTTGCTTCAGCTTCAAATGGGGGACCGCAGGCCCCGCAGCATGCCGCGCGAAGCGGGGGGTTTGCCAGGGGCCGCGATTTTGATTATATTTAATAATCAAATCAGCGAAGACGATCTAGGGTTTACCCTAGGTGTCGGGGAGACATATGGACCACCGCAATCTCATCGCCATCGACATCCACACGCACGCCGAAGTCAGCTGCCGGAACCCGTTCGACGCTTACGGCGAGGAATACGACCGCGCCGCCGACAAGTATTTCGGCTCCGACCGCCGTCCGACGATCGCCGAAACCGTCGCGTACTACCGCGAGCGCAGGATCGGGCTGGTGATGTTCAGCGTGGACTGCGAGTCGCACATGGGCCGCCGACGCATCCCGAACGAGGAGGTCGCGCAGGCGGCCCGCGACAACGCCGACATCATGATGTGCTTCGCGAGCATCGATCCGCACAAGGGAAAGATGGGCGCGCGCGAGGCCGAGCGGCTGATCGGGGAACACGGCGTCAAGGGCTTCAAGTTCCATCCGACGGCGCAGGGCTTCCATCCTTACGACCGGATGGCATGGCCGATCTACGAGGTCATCAACGCCCACGGCCTGCCGGCCATTTTCCACACCGGCCACAGCGGCATCGGCGCCGGCATGCGCTGCGGCGGCGGGCTGCGGCTGGAATACAGCAACCCGATGCACCTGGACGATGTCGCCATCTCGTTTCCCGACATGCGCATCGTCATGGCCCATCCGAGCTTTCCCTGGCAGGACGAGGCGCTGTCCGTGGCCACGCACAAGCCCAACGTCTGGATCGACCTGTCGGGCTGGAGTCCCAGGTACTTCCCGAAGCAGCTCATCCAGTACGCCAATACCCTGCTCAAGGACCGGGTGCTGTTCGGCAGCGATTACCCGCTGATCACGCCCGAGCGCTGGATGAAGGACTTCGAGCAGGCCGGCTTCAAGCCCGAGGTGATGCCCGCGATCCTGAAGGACAACGCCGTGCGCCTGCTCGGCCTGGGCTGAGCCGGCGCGGCGGTCCGACCGGGAGCGCCGGCGCGCGGCGCGCTACGCTGCCGGCCAGGAAACCGTTGCGCCCGCGCCGCCGAATTTTCCAAGCCCATCCATGAACAGGCCGGCCCCGGCGAACAGCAGCGCCGCGCCCACCACCAGCGCCGCGAGCGCGTAAGCGGCGTTCGCGATGGCGCCCATGCGCAGCTCGTTGAACACGCTCAGCACGAACGGCGGCGGGCGCTGCAGGAAGCTGCGGGGCGAGAACTGCCTGGCCACGCCGGCCGCCGTGGCGCCGCGCAGCGTCGGGCTGGTGTACAGGCGCCACGGCAGCAGGGCGACCGCGGGCACCGCGCGCGCGACGATCGCCGCGGCGTACAGGGCCAGGACGCCGAGCACCATGGCGGACAGCGAAATGAGGAATCGCCCGGCCCTGTCGGCTTCCAGGAACGCCTGCCAGACCTTGCGGCCGGCGCCGGGGGCGTGGCGCAGCACGTTCCCGGCAAACTCGATCAAGCCGACGGAATGAGCGGCGCGCCGATTCGCCGCCTCGGACGACTCGAGTGTCTTGTTGACCGCGCTCAGGAAGTCCTCGATCCCCGCCTCGAACGCGCCGCGCGCGAAGGCGGGCACCACCGTTTCGGCCAGCAGCCGGCTCGCCTGGGCGTCGGTGATCGACGATTCGAGTCCATAGCCGACTTCGAGTCGCAGCGCCCGCTCTTCGCGAAAGATGAACAGTGCCAAGCCGTTGTCGACGCCGCCGGCGCCGATCTTCCACGCCGTGGCGGCCCGGACCACGAAGGCTTCCAGGTCGGGAGCGGGCGCGCGGGGCAGGATGACGATGTTCACGTGCGCGATGCGCGCGGTCTGCGACAGGTATTCGAGGTACTGGTTCTTGGCCGCGGCAAATCCCGCCGACACCAGGCCGGCGCGGTCGTCCAGGTAGTGCGCCGGGGCCGGCGGCAGCGGGACCGCGGGATGCCGCTCCCACGCGATGGAGACCAGGATCGCGAGGGTCACGACCATGGCAAGCGCGGCCAGCGCGGCGCGCGGCCTCGTGCCCGGGCTGCCGCCGGCCTGAGGCGTGGCTGGGGAGGATCTTGTTCTTTTCAAGCTGGCGCTCCGGCTGGCGGGATGCCCCGAATCGATGAGCTTATCGCCGCGTTCGCGCGGCCGCGCACGACTGCGGCGGGAACGTCGTTTTTTCGCAGTGGCCGCGCGTCTTTACGCAAATTTCCTATCGCGGCCTGACGGGATTTGTTGATACTGGCGTTACGTGTGGACACAGACACACCGCCGCTGATGCGTCCCGGTGGTCGCAGCGGGCGCGGGGCAACTCTCCAACCACTCCATGCCGCAAGGACGCATCCCGCCAGCACCCGCCGAACCTGAGCGGGATCCGCTGGTGCCGGGGGACATCACCGAGCGCAGGCTGACCGAGCAGGCACTGCGCCGCAGCGAGGAGCGCTTCCGCAGCCTGACCCTGCTGTCATCCGACTGGTATTGGGAGCAGGACGAACAGTTCCGGTTCACGTCGTTTTCGCGCACGAGGCAGGCCGGTCCGTGGCGCGCGCAACGGGACGCTGCGATCGGTCTGTGCCGCTGGGAGATCGGCGGCCTCGTTCCGCTGCACGGCAGCTGGGATGCGCATCGCGCGGTGCTGGAAGCCCACCAGCCGTTCTTCGACTTCGTATCCGTGCTCATCGAGGGCCAAGCGCCCGTGCGGTACGCGTCTTGCAGCGGCGAGCCGGTGTTCGACGAGTCGGGCCGTTTCACCGGCTACCGCGGCACGGCCCGCGACATCACGGCGCGAAAGCTGGCCGAACAGCGCCTGCGGGATACCCAGGCCATGCTGCACATGGCGGCCCAGGTGGGTCGGCTGGGCGCCTGGGCCTGGGACGTGGGCGCCCCCCGGGTGTACTGGTCCCAGGAGGTGTGCGCGATCCACGGCGTCAAGCCGGGGGTCGAACCCACCGCGGACGAGTCGTTCGCGTTCTTCGCGCCGGAGTACCGCGCGCCGATGCGTGCGACGATCCGGGCCTGCGCGCGCGAGGGCACGCCCTTCGACGTCGAGGCGCAGGCCGTCACGCCGCAGGGGCGCCGCATCTGGGTGCGTTTCATCGGCGAAGCCGAGTGGGACGCGCAGGGCAGGGTGCGGCGGCTGCAGGGCGCCTGCCAGGACATCACCGACAGCAAGCGGGCCGCCGAGGATGCCCGGCTGATGGCCGCTCGGCTCACGATGACCCTGGAAAGCCTGACCGATGCGTTCTTTACCGTGGATCGCGATTGGCGCTTCACCTACGTCAACGCGCAGGCCGAGCGCCTGCTGCGGTGCACGCGTGCCGCAGCGATCGGGCGGCACGTGTGGAACGAGCATCCGGACCTGCAGGATGCTGCATTCTCCGGGCACTGCCGGCGCGCCATGAGCGAAGGGGCGACGGCCCAGTTCGAGCATTGCCATTCCACGTCGGGCTTGTGGTTGCACGTGAAGGTCTATCCTTCCGAACAGGGTTTGGCCGTCGCCATGAGGGACATCACGCAGCAGCGGGCCGCGCAGCGCGAGGTCCTGCGGCTCAACGCCGAGCTGGAAGAACGCGTCAGGCAGCGCACGGCGCAGCTGGAGGCTGCGAACAAGGAACTGGAGGCGTTCTCGTATTCGATCGCGCACGACCTGCGCGCGCCGCTGAGTTCGATCGACGGATTCAGCCAGATGCTCGAACGCGGGGCGGGCACGGGTCTGTCCGAGCGCTGCCGGCACTACCTCAGCCGTATCCGGGCCGGGGTCCGGCAGATGGGCGAGCTCACGGACGGTCTGCTGTCCCTGGCCCACCTGTCGCGGGCGAGCCTGCGCAGCGAAAGCGTGGACCTGGCCGCGCTCGCGCATGCGGCGCTGGCCGCGTGCCGCGAACAATCGCCGCAGCGCCGGGTCGAGGTGGAAATCGCGCGGTCGCTGCCGGTCGTGGGCGACCCGCGGCTGCTGTCGCTGGCGATCGGCAACCTGGTGGGCAACGCATGGAAGTTCACGGCGCGCACGCAGCGCGCGCGCATCGAGATCGGCAGTTCGGCCGCGCAGGACGGCAGTCCCGTCATGTTCGTGCGGGACAACGGCGCGGGCTTCGACATGGCCCATGCCTCGCGCATGTTCGAAGCGTTCCAGCGGATGCACTCGTCCGCCGAGTTCGAG
>JAMPXR010000293.1 GCA_023701085.1 Ramlibacter sp.
ATCGACATCCCCGGCTTCATCCAGAAGATCAGCGAGCGCAACCTGCGCGGCGCCTACGACATCCTGACCAGCACCAACCTGCTGCCCTCGATCTGCGGCCGCGTGTGCCCGCAGGAAAACCAGTGCGAAGGCGTGTGCACGGTGGGCGAATCGCTGGAGCCGGTGGCCATCGGCCGCCTCGAGCGCTTCGTGGGCGACACGGCGCTGCGCGAGGGCTGGAGCAACATCCCCTACATCCAGCCGACGCGCTTTCGCGTGGGCATCGTCGGATCGGGCCCGGCCGGGCTGGCGTGCGCCGCCGACATGGCCAAGGCCGGCTGCGATGTCACGGTGTACGAGGCATTCCACGAGCCGGGCGGCGTGCTCAAGTACGGCATTCCCGACTTCCGGCTGCCCAACACCACGATTGACGCCGAGATCGACAAGGTGCGCGCGCTGGGCGTCAAGTTCGAGTGCAACACCCTGGTGGGTCGCCTGTTCACGATCGAGCAGATGATCGGCGAGATGGGCTTCGACGCCGTGTTCATCGGCGTGGGCGCGGGCTATCCCACCGGCTTGAACATCCCCGGCGATTCGCTCAACGGCGTGCTCTCGGCCAACGAGATGCTCACGCGCAGCAACCTCATGCGCGCGCGCGACTTCCCGGCCTTCGACACCCCGCTGGCGATCGGCAAGCGCGTGGCCGTGGTCGGCGCCGGCAACACGGCGATGGACGCCACCCGCGTGTCGCTGCGCCTGGGCGCCGAGAAGGTGTATTGCATCTACCGGCGCACCCGGGCCGAAGCGCCCGCGCGCGTCGAGGAAGTGCACCATGCGCAGGAGGAGGGCGTCGAATTCCACTGGCTCACCGCGCCGGTGGCGGTGCTCGACGACGGCAAGGGCGGCGTGCGCGGCATGCGCTGCATCAAGATGGAACTGGGCGAGCCGGACGACTCCGGGCGCCGGCGCCCCGTGCCGGTGGCCGGCAGCGAATTCGACTTCGAGGCGGACCTGATCATCTACGCGATCGGCACCAACGCCAATCCGATCATGGGCCAGACCTCCAGGCTCAAGCTCAACAAATGGGGCTACATCGCCACCGACGACAAACTCGCCACCTCCGTGGCCGGCGTGTTCGCGGGCGGCGACATCGTCACGGGCGCCGCGACGGTAATCCAGGCGATGGGCGCCGGGCGCAAGGCCGCCGCCGGCATGAAGGCCTACCTCGGCATCCGCGACCCGCTGCTCGGGTACCGGCCGGCCGATGGCGCGGACACATTCTTCGGGATCGCCGCCGCCGAGCGCAACTTCGCGCGCGTGCGAGTGGCGTGACGCGGCGGTCGGGCACAGCGCGGCAACGGCGCGTCGTTTGAACAAGGGCTAACGGGAACACCATGGACGGAATGACCCTGCAACAACCGGTCGGCGAAGCCGGCAAGAAGGCCGCGGCGCGCGGCGGCGCTGGCAAGCCGACACGGCTGAAAGAGCACATCGTCGAGATCATCAGCGACTCGGGCGAGGGCGCGCAGAAGTGCGGCCAGTCGCTCGGTTCGATCGCCGCCCAGATGGGCAACGGTATCTGGACCACCGAGATCATCCCGGCGGAAATCCGTCCGCCGGCGCGCAGCGTGGCGGGCGCCAGCGGCAACCGCATCCGCATCGGCGCGTCGCGCATCACCAACGGCGGGGACAAGACCGACATGGTGGTGGCGTTCAACGAGCAGGTGCTGCTCGGGCGCGTGCGGGCCGGCGAGCTCAAGCCCGGATGCACCATCCTGCTGGAGAGCATGTGGCGCAGCCACAAGGACGCGGCGGTCTGCGCTTCCTATGTGGAAACCTACAGCCGCCTCGTGGCGGCCGGCTACCGCGTGTTCGAGGTGCCGATGGAGCAGGAATGCCGCGCGCTCAGCAGCATGGACCCCAAGCGCGGCAAGAACATGTTCGCGCTGGGCATGCTGTGCCGGCTGTACAGCTTCGACCTGAAGCTGGCGGCGGACCAGATCGTCCTGACTTTCGGCAAGAAGGACAGGAGCATCGTCGACAACAACATCAAGCTGCTCGAGGGCGGCCACCGCTGGGCGCAGGAGCACCTGGACTTCTGCTATGCCATCCCGGCCGTGCGCTCGACCGAGCCGCAGGTCGTGGTCAACGGCAACACCGCACTGGCCCTGGGCACGCTGGCTTCGGGCATGGAAATCTGCGCGATGTACCCGATCACGCCGGCCACCTCCGCCTCGCACTACCTGGCGGAGGTGTTCGAGAAGGTCGGCGGCATCGTGCACCAGGCCGAGGACGAGATCGCCGCCTGCGCCTTCGCGGTCGGCGCGTCGTATGCCGGCAAGTGCGCCATCACCATCACCTCGGGCCCGGGCTACTCGCTCAAGCAGGAGGCGATCGGCCTGGCCGTGATGGCCGAAATCCCGCTGGTGGTCGTGAACGTGCAGCGCGGCGGCCCCAGCACCGGCCAGCCGACCAAGATGGAGCAGGGCGACATGCTCACCGCGATCTTCGGCAGCCACGGCGACGCGCCCAAGATCGTGATGGCGCCCGGCACGATCGAGGAGTGCTTCTATTCCGTGATCACCGCCCGCCGCATCGCCGAGACCTTCAACATGGTGGTGGTCATCCTCACGGACGCCGGCCTCGCCACCTCGCAGCAGCCGTTCCCGCGCCCCATGTTCGACGAGAACTGGATGGCGCCGCCGGTGGACCAGAGCCCGGTGCCCCCGGGCGCCAAGCCCTACGCCTGGGACGAGACCACCGGCCTGTCACGGCGCTTCAAGCCCGGGCAGCCCGGCGGGATGCACACGCTCACCGGCCTGGCGCACGACAGCGACAGCCACGTGGCGTACGACCCGACGATCAACGAGCAAACGCTGCGTTTCCGCAGCCTCAAGCTCGCCGCTTTCCAGAAGACACTGAAGCCGCCGAAGATCTTCGGCGCCTCCAAGGGCGACCTGCTGGTGATCGGCTGGGGCAGCACCAAGGGCGCGATCGAGGAAGCCGTCGAGGGCCTGCAGGCCGAAGGGCACAAGGTCTCCTCGCTGCACCTGCAGTTCCTGCAGCCGATGGCGCCCGGCATCAAGGAAGCCATGCGCGGCTTCAAGAAGGTGATGACGGTCGAGGGCAACTGGAGCGACCGGCCCGACGACAAGATCATCGACGAGACCAATCGCCGCTATTCGGCGCTCGCGACGCTGCTGCGCGCGCGCTACCTGGTCGACGTTGACTGCTTCAGCGAGGTCTGCGGCCAGTCGATCAAGCCCTCCACGATCCGCCGTGCGGTGCTCGAGAAACTCAAGAAGAACGGAAAGGGGGCGTAAAGCCATGGACCTGATGTCGCCCACGGAATGCCTGCTGCAGATGTGCGATGAGCACTATTCGCTGGAAGATTATCAAGGCGGCGTGCCGCGCTGGTGCACGGGATGCGGCGACAACGCCATCCTGACGGCCGTGCAGCGGCTGTGCCGCGACGAGGCACTGCGTCCGGAGAAGACCGTGTTCGTCTCGGGCATCGGCTGCTCCAGCCGCTTCCCCCACTACATGAAGACCTACGGCTTCCACGGCATCCACGGCCGCGCGCTGCCGGTGGCCGAGGGCGTCAAGCTGTCGCGGCCGGACCTCACCGTGTTCGTGAACACGGGCGACGGCGACTGCTGCAGCATCGGCGCCGCGCACTGGATCCACGCGATCCGCTACAACATGAACCTCACGGTGTTCCTGCACGACAACCAGATCTACGGGTTGACGAAGAAGCAGGCATCGCCCACGTCGCCCGTCGGCACCAAGAGCAACACCACGCCCAAGGGCAGCTACCTGGAGGCGCTCAACCCGCTGTCGGTCACGCTCGGCGTGCAGAACGTGTCGTTCGTGGCGCAGGCCGTGGACTGGATCCCGGAGTCGCTCTACGAGATCGTCAAGGCCGCGTACCACCACAAGGGCCTGTCGTTCGTGCGCATCATCCAGCGCTGCCCCGAGTGGCTGCCCGACGTGCTCGACCCCTGGATGAACGACCCGAACCGGGTGCAGCTGCTGCATCACCCGAACGCGCTGCAGCCCAGCGCGGGCCTGTCCAGGCTCTACAAGAACCAGCGTGAGCACGACCCGCTCGATATCGACCGCGCGCGCGAGATCGCCGGCCAGCATCACGACATCCCGGTGGGCATCCTGTACCAGAACCGCGCCGTGCCGTGCTACGAGGACCTGCGCCGCTCCGACCGGATGGTGACGCCGGAGTGGACCCGCGCCGGCCTGAACGCCGAGCTGGACAAGTACACGGTCTGGCCGCAGGAAGAAAGCCGCAAGGCGGCCTGAAGCAGCGCCGCGCCAC
>JAMPXR010000294.1 GCA_023701085.1 Ramlibacter sp.
CGGCGCGCCGCGTCGACTCCGCCGACCGACTCGATGCGCAACGGGACACCTGTTTGCCGCTCGAAGGCGTCGGCCAGCTCGGCCAGCACCTGCCGCGTGGCCATGGACGAGATGCCGCGCAGTTCGGCGCTCATGACCTCAGCGCCCGGGCAAGGCGAAGCGGCAGTGGGGCGTGCGTGGACATGGGCGCATTTTGTGCCCTGGACGCGCGCAGCAGAAGGTGGGCGGGCCACTAGCAGCTATATCAATTCGGCATAATTGGAACAACGTTATTCCGAATCATGGACCTCAAGCAGCTGGCCTATTTCGTTCGCGTCGCCGAACTCGGCAGTTTCACCCGGGCAGCCACCTCGCTGGATGTGGCGCAGCCGGCGCTGAGCCGCCAAGTGCGACTGCTCGAGGTCGAGCTGCGCCAGGCCCTGCTGACACGCAACGGCCGCGGCGCGGCGCCCACCGAAGCCGGAAAGCTGCTGCTCGAACACGGCCGCGGCATCCTGCACCAGGTGGCGCGCGCGCGCGAGGAACTCGGCCGCGTGAGGGGCGCGCTGGCGGGCCGTGTCGCGATCGGCCTGCCGCCCAGCGTTGCCAAGGTGCTGGCGGTGCCGCTGATCCGTGAGTTCCGCCAGCGCATGCCGCAGGCCACGCTGTCGATCAGCGAGGGGCTGTCCGTTGGCATGCGCGAATCGCTGGCCAGTGGCCAGCTGGACATCGCACTGCTCTACAACGCCACGCCTTCACCCGGGATCGAGCTCACCCCGCTGCTGGAAGAGCCGCTCTTTCTGGTGCAGCGCCGCGCCGGCCGATCGCGCGCGGCCACGTCAAAGGCGCTGCCGCTGCGCGGGGTGGCGAAACTGCCGCTGGTGATTCCGAGCCGCCCGAACGCCATCCGGATGCAGGTGGAAGCCGCGATGTCCCACCTGGGCTGCCGCCCGCAGGTGGCGCTGGAGATCGACGGGGTGGCCGCCATCCTCGACCTGGTCGAAGATGGCGCCGGCAGCGCCGTGCTGTCGCGCAACGCCGTCCTCACTTCGGCCCGGCCGCAGGCCTTCTCCATCCGGCCCATAGGTTCCCCGGCGCTGCGCAGCAGGCTGTCGCTGGCCGTGAGCTCGCAGCGGCCCGCCACGCTCACGCAAAAGGCGGTGGCCGAACTCATCCGCCAGTCGGCGCGTACGCTGATCGGGGCCGGGGCTGCCTGATGCTCGCCCGCCGCGCGCGGGAAAGCCCGCCCATGGGGGTTTTCTGCTGCCCGGGCTGACAAAAGTCAACCGGCGGGCTCCTCGGCTGTCCGAACATTGCGCTTCGCCCATCGGTCGACGAAAAAGAACGTGTTGGATTCGGAAATCAGCAGCTCGCAGTGGCCCAGCTCTCGCGCGCCGGGCCAGGCGGTCGACCGGCTGTTGTACGCCAGCCTGTGCTGCGTGGACGGCCCCGTGTTCGAGGAGATGCATCGCATCCGGCGCCACGCGCTGCAGCGCAACGTGGCGGACGACGTGTTCGTGGCGCTGCTGTTCCAGGCCGGCTGGTTCATGGAATGGCTGGAGGGTCCCGCCGCGGGCGTGCAGGCCGTCATGCGGCGGGTGGCGCGCGACCCGCGGCACCGGGACCTGCGCCTGCTTCACCTCAGCCGCGGCGAGCGGCGGCTGACCGAGCCGTGGTCGATGGCCTACACCAAGGAGCATGAAAGACCGGAAGACTTCGCGCGCCGGGCGGCGGCGCTGCGCGAGCTGCGCCGGCAGCAGCCCTCGGACCCGGCGTCCGTCTGGCGCCGCCTGTCCATGCCGCTGAACAGACCGGGCGCCGAACAGTCCCTGGAGACCGATTGCTTCCAGCGGGTGATGGTCTGCTCGGCGCGCGGAACCCAGTCCTTCGACCTGGTGCGCTGGCTGGGCCACGTCAACCGCACCCGGGTGGTAAGCCACCGGTTCGCCGGCGCCCAGGCACGCACCGGCGACGTGGCGACCGACTATGTGGATCTGGACGGCGGCCCCGGCCAGGTCGTGCGACGCGTCGTCGCCATGGCCCGCAACGGCTTGCAGATCGGGCTGACGCAGGCCTTCCTGCCGGACTATTCCCATCTGATCGTCGTGCTCAGCGGGGAGGCGAACAGCGACCGGGACCTGATGAACATCCTGGTGTCATCCTGCGCGCGCCTGGCCCACCGGCCGGTCCTCCTGGGCGTCGCGCCCAAGTCCTGCGGCCACGAGGACGCCCGCGCCATCGCCAGCCAGGCCGGGCTGGCCTACCTCGACTGCGACCTCGGTGGCAGCGCCGATGCGCGCTCCTTGTGGACGGTCGCCGAACCGGCGCTGGACTTCAGCCTCGGGGCCGCGGCCGGCGGGTCGCCTTGCCATCCCCGGCAGAGCGCGCCGAACGGCGGGTAGTCCCCCCGGCGCCGCGATCGGGCATTCTCCTTATTCGGGCCTTCGACGCGCCGCGATCAGGCGGTCCGCGTATTCCTGCCAGCGCGCGTCCTTCGCGATGTTCGCGAACACGCCGCGCGCCGCTTCGTCGGCCACCCACTGCTGCTTGTCGGCGGTCGCGGCGGCCATGAACGGCTCGAACCCGGCTTCGCGCACCGTGTTGGCCGCCTCGCGCATTTCCTCGGCGCGGCGCTTGCCGTGCTGCACGACGCGGCTGAAGAAATAGGCGCCCTGCCCGGCCCAGTCGATGGAGGGGAAGGTCTCGGCCAGCGTCGGCAGCACATGGTCTTCGACGCCGTAGCTGCGGGCCGCCGCGTAGCTTTCGATCACCAGGGCTTCGAGGCCCTTGATCATGACGCTGCGGCACATCTTGATGGCCGATGCCACGCCCAGCCTGTCCGAGACAGGCTTCGCGTCCATGCCCCAGCGCGCGAGCACCGCCGCCAGTTCCGCGGCGCACGGGCCGCCCAGCAGCATGGGGACCCGGATGCCGTACGGCGGAACCGAGGTCATGACGCCGGCTTCGACATAGCGCGCGCCCGCACGCTCGATGGCCGCGGCCGCCTCCTGCTTGGTGCCCGGGGAAGCCGAGTTGAGGTCGAGAAACACGCAGCCCGGTGCCATGTGCGCCGCTGCCTCGCGCGCGGCGACGAGGGTGTTGGACGCCGTCACGGCGGAGATGACGAGGTCCGATGCGGCGCACAGCGCCGCCAGCGACGCATGCGCCGCGATCCCGGCCGCGCCCGCGTGCGCCGTCTCGGCTTGCCGGGTTTGCGGCTCGGCGAACTTCAGGTCCCAGGCCCCCAGCGACGACACGCCGGGCTGTCCCTTCAGCCCGGCCGCGAAAATCTTGCCGACCTCCCCGTAGCCGAGGAGTCCGATGTTGCGCAGCTGCATGTGAAATCTCCGGGGCGCTTTTCGCCCTGCCCCATGCTACCGCGCCACGCCCAGCAGCCGCTCGAGCAGCTTGGGTGCGGCCAGCAGCTCGCTCGCCGCGCCGGCATGCACCACCGTGCCATGGTCGAGCACCACGGCCCGGTGCGAGATGGCCAGGATGGCCTTGGGGTGCTGTTCGACGATGATCGCCGACAGTCCTTCGTCCCGCGTGATGCGCGCGATCGCGCCCAGCAGTTCGCGCACGATGATGGGCGCCAGTCCCTCCAGCGGTTCGTCCAGCAGCAGCAGGCGCGGATTGACGACCAGCGCGCGGCCGACGGCCAGCATCTGCTGCTCGCCCCCCGACAACTGCGTGCCCAGGTTCGCCCTGCGCTCGGCCAGGCGCGGGAACAGCTCGTAGACGCGGTCTATCGTCCAGGGCCCCGGCCGCGCCACGGCGTCCAGGTTCTCGTGCACCGTGAGCGACTTGAAGATGTTGCGCTCCTGCGGCACCCAGCCGATGCCGGCGGCCGCCCGCTGGTGCGAGGCCATTCTGTGCAGCTCGGCGCCGGCGAGGTGGATCGTGCCGCCGTGTTGCCGCGTGGCCCCGGCGAGCGTGTTGATCAAGGTGGTCTTGCCGGTGCCGTTGCGGCCCAGCAGCGCCATGGTTTCGCCGGCCGGCAGGCTGAGCGAGACCCGGTCGAGGATGACGGCCTCGTCATAGCCGGCGCTCAGGTTCTCGACCCGCAGCAGCTCAGTCATCGCCGTCTCCATGCCCCAGGTAGACTGCCTGGACCTGCGCGTCGTTCGAAATCTGCTCGGGTGTGCCTTCCATCAGCACGGCGCCATTGACCATCACCGTCATGCGCGTGGCGAAGCTGAACACGAGGTCCATGTCGTGCTCGATCAGCAGCACCGAAACGTCGGCCGGCAATTCCGCCACCGTGCGCAGCAGCTCCTCCCGCTCCCCCGGCGGCACCCCGGCCACCGGCTCGTCGAG